>NZ_FUYC01000001.1:300000-513770 GCF_900167125.1 Paucidesulfovibrio gracilis DSM 16080 | reverse complement strand
ACGACCGCGAAACGGCACATTGCGTATGAACCGCCAAAAACTGTCTTTGAGGCGCAATGCCCGGCTTTGACAGTGAGGACAGGCTGGCTGACCAGTGTACTCAACTTCGATCACCGCAGGCTGAACAGACACGATCTTTTTGATTGTAACATCCGGCAATCCAATTAGAATCCGCTCCACAAGCTCAACTCCTTTTTTTAGTCGGAATCGAGTTCGCTTGTAGGGTCTGGCGAGTCGTTTTGCCAGACCCTTTTTTTAGGAATTCTTCGCGATTGCCCCTTTATTTGATGGAGAGCCTTAATTTTTAGGTAGTAATCGCGCAGGGTTGGAATGTGTGGTTTTGCCACGGCTTCCGGCTAAGTGTGTTTATCCTTTCGGATTTGCTTGGAAAGTGGGATGTGTAAGGTTTTTGAAGGTTGAGGCTCAGATTTAGTATAGTCCATCGCCTTCTAGGCTTTATCAATCTTGTGGTCTAGCTCTTTTCAATAGCATTCATGGAATCTACCTTTTCCTAAAAACATAAACACCGAACCTTCTTTAGGGTCGTCGTTCAGCCGAGGAATTTCAATAATCGTATATTGCAATACGCTCTTTGGTAGCCCTGTTTAGTGTGGGCTTGAGAGGACGTTGATACGGAGGTGTCAAGATTCTTCCTGAAGATGCTTCGCATAATCTTCTTTTATCGTTTTGATCGCACGAAATGCTTCGATTTCGGAGCCGGTTTTCATGGTTTCATAAATAACGTTGGTGTACCAATCTCTGCAAAATAAATCGGGATGAGCCATTCCTTCCTCTTCGCCATATTGTTTGATCAACTCAACAGTGTTGTCAGAAGGAATCCCGATGACATCGAGAGCTAGCTCTTCCAAGTTGTCACTTATGCTGAAATAGGAGCAGTCAAATCCAAGTTCCCCGATAGCTTCGATTTGTTGATCGTGTGAGAATCCTATTTGGAGTAACTTTACGGCAATTTCGTCCTTATTCATTTTATCCTCGTTAGTTAAGAGTTAGGGCTGGTTGAATGATTTTTCCATGTTGGAATTTAGAGTAGCTAAGGACTCGACAACTCTGTCAAAGACATAATCTAAAGCTAACCCATATCCGTCGCTTAGGTTTGCGTGGTCGAATCCAATTCTTTCAAGCGCATCGATACATTGCTTTACGCTTTCGTGTGCATCAGCATTTCGAAGATCATTGGTAATAAAGATCGGAGCAACGATTCGGCTACGTTGCTTCCAATCAATGGCTGGTGCGCAGCCCTCGAAAGCCTCAACTGATTCAAGATTTTCAGCTAGGTATTCAAGTAAATTGGATAGGACTTCGATCAATTTGAAACCTCTCAGTTTCGAAAGATGATCTTGGTCACACCCTGCAATGACCAGTATTCGTCTAAGTGGCCCGCTTTTAATCCTGCCTAGAACCTCACTAAGGGTTTTACACCTTGAGAGGAAATCTTGTTCTGGCATATCTAAAGGGGCGACTTGTGCGAGCTTGGATAGGATTGGATATTTGGCCCAGTGACTGTACTCTATTTCAGCAGGGGAGAATCCTGTGTATTCTTCTGGCGTATGCTGGTGAGCGCCAATTCTTCCGGCTAGCGCATGTAGATTATTTCCAAATCCGACTATCTCATCTACAAAACGGAATACTTTCGATACGATGTGTTCCTGCTCAAAATCGAATTGCTTGGCTTCTTCTTCAGTGATGGCGTAGGAAAAAGCATGAAATATCTCAGCGTCAGGCTTAGGTTTGTATAGTTCACGGACTGGTGTTCTGATTAGGTTCCGACCTACCCTTGTACACTCTGTAAAGTCCCATTGTCCTTTGTAGCCGGGGCTGCATCCGAACTTGTCATAATACTTGTAGGGCATAGAGGAGTAGACACTGTTTTTCTCGTATTTTTCAAGAAATGAGTCTCGCAGATATATTGATTGGCTAGGGAATTTTTCGGTTCTGGCTTTTGTCATGGGAGCATCGTCTCCAGGCCAGATTAGTTCGTGAACATCCCTGTCTTCACATCTATCTGGAGTGATAGCGATTACAGCGGCCTGAGCCTGAAATAGTATCCCATGCTGTGTTGTAACTAGCCTGAGATCATACCAGCCAGCTTCGGGAGCATCTGAAAAGAAGCCATCGTCTAGAAGTGGCTCATATGCTTCTGGCTTTTGAACATATCCCTCGTAATAAAAGGCTCTTACGCCTACATGTCCTTTTTGCCATAGGTATTGCCGAAGGTAGTCATTTTTCATTTTCCAGTGAATGTCTCTGCTTGGTTGGTAGTAAAATTCGCTGGAAATCTCTCCTTTGGCTACGCCTATGACAGGAACTGAAAGATCGTCGTACACAATGCGTTGGTCATCTCCTCCCACGCATCGCGGAGTCAGCCCCATTGTCATCCAAACATCTTCAGAAAGGTTGAAATTGTAGAACGAACAATCGCCCCATGACGCAACGATATGATCCAGGCGAGGGCGGTGGTACCCTTCGGACAAACCGCCTTTGTTGGAACATGTTGGAATTGAAAATGATGCAACACCCTCAGAAGGAATGTTGTCGAAAGTGTCCAGGGAAACTGAGTCGGTTTCTGGTACTGTTACCATAGACATATGGTAGTATTCACGGTTCGGACCATTGGTGTCTTTGTTAAAACGCGCTGCGACCTCAACCATTTCGTTTGGATTTTCGATGGAGATAGGTTCAAGAAGTTTTTTGAACAAGTCAGGTAGTACTTCTTTGTTAACAGGCAGGGAGTCTAGATAGTTGCTCACAGTATTAACCTTTGTGATATTGGTTCGCTGTCAACATACTCCTCTGGTTATGAAAAGCCAAGGTTCGAAAAAGAAAGTGTTGGAACTTCCGTCCCAGCCCTGGCTTGATGAGGTTTTGAGGTCAGCTAAATAGCTTTCTTGTGCGGACCGAAGTCCTCAGCCAGTACACCGTTGCCTTTATATTGGAAAAAGTTGCGCCGAATTATGTCGCTTAGTATGTTCACGTCGTTTACCTCTGAAGCGATTAAAGGTATCTCTTCATTTTCCCAGAAAAAAAATGGTTGGTCGGCTGGCATGGAAGCATGGGGCGGAGTGATGGGGCAAAGCTGTTCGATATGAGAGCGGATAAATGTCGTTGAGGTTTCTCGCAATATTTATTTTGTGTTTATCATGCTCAGGTGTTCTGAGCTTGATATACTATTCGCTAAGGGTTTACAAAACGGACGGTGGAAGATCCTTTATTCTTTTCATGGTCAGTGTCTTTCTGTACTCCCTTGGGTACATGCTTGAGCTTTCCGGATATTCTGCGGAAACAATATTCTTTGCTCTGAAGATTGAATACCTCGGCATTCCATTCATCCCCGTATTTTGGTTTCTGTTTGCGTACGAATATAACAGATACAAAATAAAAAGCAGAGTGCTATATGCGGCACTATTCGTCCTGCCGGTCATAACAGTGGTCTTGTTGTATACAAACAGCTACCATCATTTGTATTACAGTGAGTTCGGCGTTGATGACAGTGGTCCATTTCCCGTGGCCTCCTTTGGGAAGGGAGTATGGTATTATGTGCAGTTTGCCTATGCGCAGCTACTGAGTTTTGCCGGGGTCGTGTTGTTTTATGCCATGACGCGAAAAGCCGGGGGATACCGCAAGAAACAGGCGAATGCGATTTTTCTTGCGTCGCTTCTTCCCTGGTGTGGTAATTTTTTGGAGCAATTGGGCATTACCCTTCCGGGCATCGACATGGAGCCTTTTTACCTCACATTGCCCATTCCCGTTTTTTCGATCGCCATGACAAGGCTGCTGATGTTCAATATTGCCCCCATCGCCCGCGCCAAAGTGTTCGAGACCATGCGTACGCCGGTTTTGGTTTTGGATAAGGATTTCAATATCGCGGATTACAATCAGTTTGCGAGCCGCGTGCTGCCTGAATTGCGGCAGGAGGCGATCGGCCTGAACGCGTATGAAGTGTTTGGGGAACATGAAGCATTTATGGACAAGATCCAAACAATGGGTGAGGAGCCTGTTGATGTCGAATTTTTTCATGACGGAGAAGCTCTTTATTTCAGCGTGTCTACCACCAAGATTGTCTCATCGAGCGGCAGAGGTCTTGGGTTTGCCGTCCTGCTCTATGACATAACCGAAAACAGGCGTCTGCTGAAAAAACTGCACAAAATGGCTTCGATGGATGCCCTGACCCAGGTGTATGGCAGGCGTTTTTTTGTGGAGACCTGCATGGTCGAGGTCAACCGGGTTTCCCGGTATGGCGGCCGGTTGGCGTTCCTTTTGATCGATATCGATCACTTCAAGCGGGTCAATGACACGTACGGCCATCTTGCTGGCGATCTTGTATTGCAAAACGTCACCAAGACATTCAGGAACGTCCTCCGCGCCAGTGACGTTGTCGGGCGATATGGCGGCGAGGAATTCGCGATTTTGCTTCCGGAAACAGACGTTGAGGGCGCGAGGAATCTGGCAGAGCGATTGCGGAGCGAGGTCGAAAACACCGTCTCAGTCTATGAAGGAAACAGGATCGGCGTGACCGTGAGTGTGGGGATCGCTTATTTCACCATTGATGCATGCCAGGCGGAAACAAACGGCAAGGCTTTGCTCGACAAACTGCTGCAGGAAGCCGACAAGGCCTTGTACCGGGCAAAGGAGAAGGGCAGGAATCAGGTGCAATCATCCATGCTCTGAGGGGCATGCGGCGGGGGCGTTCGTACGCGTTGCGCCGGAAGCAAAGGGCGAGCTTTTTTGTGCGCCAGCGAACAATTTGGGATGCCTGCCGTTTATGCTGCCTTTTTTGGGTTTTTTATCGTCTTCTATCCTCTCTTCCAGACAATTTTCCGAAGTTGCCGGATGAACAACGCAGCCTGACACTGTTCTGTATGGGGATATCAGTCCTTCCCACCCATTGTATCGGCTAGAAGAAAGTGGCCCAAAGCCAGGACAAGGGCATGACCAGGAGCAGGGCAGGAATCATGCTGGCCACTGGGAATTGTTGAATGCCGCAAATGCGAAAGCCCGTGGCGAGCATGATGATGCCGCCGCAGGCCGAGAAATCCGCCAGCATCTCCGGGGTGGTCAGCGGAAGGATCATGGATGCGCCGAGGTACAGCAGCGCCTGAATGGCGAATTGTGGGAGCACCAATATGCCGACGGAGAGTCCCATGGTTGAGGCAAAGATGGGCGCGGTGAACAGATCGAGGATGGCTTTCACGATGAGCAGTGTGGGATCTCCTGTCATCCCTTCGCTCATGGAGCCGTAAATGCCTGTTCCACTCATGCAGAAGAGCACCAGCAGAGCCACGAATTTGTCTAAAAATTCCTCCTGGCTGAGTTCGTCGGTGGGGGGGGATATCCTGGCCAATAGATGCCGCGTCTTTCCCGCGAGATGCTGGATTGCCGCTTCCAGCCGGATGAGTTCCCCGAACAACGCCCCCACAACCAGCGCCAAAACCACCGGGGCAAGGAGTTGGACCTTGACGATCATGGCAACGCCCAGCCCCATGGAGGCGCATCCAAAGACCATGGGCATTTGCTGCCGGATGTTGGTGTTGAGTTTCGGGCCGATGAAAGCCCCGGCAACACTTCCGACAAAAAGTGCGGCTCCGTTGACATAAGGACCGATCATAGCTGTTCCTGTGCGGAGGACAGGAGGTCCGCCGCTTTTTTTTATGGTTGTATGGGAGGCTGGTGCCGGAAACGCAGTGGTTGGTCAAAGCCATTGGAAGGCTTTTGGCGGGGAACGTCAGTGTTCCGACGTGAAACCGAATTCAACCGCTGCTTTTGTAAAAAAGACGCGGACATGGTTTGTTTCCAACCGGTCCATCAGCTTGTCGCATTCCTCTGGCGTCAGAGCCAGGCCCACCTGCACGGGCGGATCTTCCAGATCGAAATAGTTGTCGGAGTGAAAACGTCCGTCATGTCCGAATCCTTGTTTGCCGGAAAAAAGCGTTGCTCCGCGAATGCCGAGTTTTTTCGCTTCTTCGATGATCCATCGGGCCAAGGGAACATCCTGATGCGTTCGGTTCTGCTGAGTGAAAAACGTGACGAAATATCCTTTCATTGAGCACCTGTGAAGCGTTGTTTTCCAGCTTCCAGCCTGGGCTGCCGTTGGTCAGGCAAGCTGAACCGCACGGGCCGGCCGGTCGGGGTCAAGGCAGTGAGCCTCGGTAGGGCAAAAGAAAAGCATAGGGGAGAGGACGGGGAGCAACAATGATCGCAGTCACTGAAGCCAGGGATCGGAGTCAGATGATGAAAAAAGGGCTGGTGGAGGCGCTGTCCATACTGGACTTGTCGATGATCCGGATGGTGCCGCGGGTTTTGCGCACGAGTCCGCACTCCTGCAGCCGGGAAACGATGCGCGCTGCGGTTTCGCGGGACGTACCCACCAGCTCCGCCACATCCGCGTTGGTCAGGGGCAGGTCCGGTCCGATTCGAGAGGAGAGCATGCTCAACGCATTGAGAATACGTTCCTCGGCACTGCCGTCAATCATGCCGAGGATGCGGGTGTAGGCGCCGTCGAGCAGATCCCCCATGGTGTTGATGATACCGATGGCCACGTCGGGATTGGCCTGTACCCAGTCCCGGAAGGTACGGCAGGGGATGGAGAGCAGTTCGGCCCGTTCCAGCACACGCGCGGAAAAGAAGCGGGTGCGCTCCTTGAAGCAGGCAACAGCGTTCAGTGGGGTTCCCCGTTCCGCCAGAAGAAAGGTGAAGGCCTTGCCTGACGGAGATTCCCGGGACAGCACCACGCGTCCGCTTTCCACAAGATAGTAGAGGTTGGCCGTGTCGCCGGTTCGAAACACGTATTGGCCCTTATCAAAGGATCGGGAACGTGCGTTCCGGGCCAACTCCTCCAGGGCGGAGGGCGTTGCTCGGTTCAGGTTGATGTCTTTACGGAGGGTGTCAATGCGCTGTTGGATGCTCTTGTCGTGCATGGGCCTGTTTACCACAATAACGCGATTCGTGGGGAGTCAGAAATAGTATTGTGTTACGGAATGTTATGCGCATTGCCCCGCAACGGATTCCGGGTGGCGACGTTTGGGGGTGCACTGGTTTTTTGACCTTATGCCAAAAAAAAGGGGTCCAAGTGCGTATCACCTGGACCCGGAAATAAGGGGCGGATTAGGATTCATCCACAGAGTCCTGTTCCTCCGCTGACTTGTCGCTCTCTTCATTGGCAAGCTTTTTGGCAAGTTTGTTTTTCCTTTTTTCTTCTTTCTTTTTCTTTTTCGCCAATTCCTTCTGGCGTTTTACATAGCTGTAGTTCGGCTTTGCCATAGACTTCCCTTTTTAAATGGCTACGAAAGGTAGCGTTTTACGGTGTTGTATTTAAGGAGAGTTCGCACCTCGTGTAGTGCACAGGGTCGATGGACGAAAACGACGGGGACGCCGAATCGGGCGTTGGGGGATGTTTTGTGGTTTCCCTGCCGGGGGCGTTGATCAAAAAACGTCGTTCCGTGAATTTGAAAACGCCGCCCCCCAAGAGGGACGGCGTTGTATCCGTTCTCGTGGAGGCAAAGCCTACCAGCGCGGACGCTCCGTACGGGGCTTGGCTTCGTTGACCTTGATGTTGCGGCCGCCAAGATCCTGACCATTCAGAGCGTTGATGGCTTCCTGCGCCTCGGAGTCGTTGCTCATTTCCACGAAGCCGAAGCCACGGGGGCGGCCGGTCTCGCGATCTTCAATCAGCTTGACAGAGGTCACTTCGCCAAAGGCTTCAAAAGCGTTGCGAACTTCCTGTTCCGTAGAGCTCCAGGCCAGATTGCCGACGTATAGGTTTTTAGACATGATTTCTCCTAAGTTGTTGTGCCGTGCCGTTATTGTTGCGGCGTTGGCGTTGTTGGAAAATGCGATAGGTATATCGAAAACTGTGCATGGCCACCCGGGCTGCCGGGCAATGACCGTGCTTGCTATGCGCTTTGCGGCCCGGGTCTGGAAGAACGTTTCCGGTTCTGGCCGGGACGCTTGGCCACCTTGTCCCGTGTGGGCATTTCCGTGGTCTTTGGTGACACCGTGCGCGATTTCGGGGTGAACGTTTGTTGTTCAACGGAAATCTTTATGGCTCGCTGGATGGCCCGGAGTTGGGCCGCGTCGTCCTGGGTCACCAGGCTGACGGCCGTTCCCGACCGTCCGGCCCGTCCGGTTCGGCCCGTGCGGTGCGTGTATGCTTCCACGGTATCCGGCATGTCATAATTGATCACGTGCGTGATGCGGTCGCAATCAATACCGCGGGCAGCGATGTCCGTGGCCACCATGATCGGGAACTTGCCTGAGCAAAAGCCCTTGAGGGCTTTTTCGCGCTGTCCCTGGCTCATGTTGCCTTGCAGGAACGTGGCCCGGTAGCCGCGTTTGTCCAGCTGGAGCGACAATTTTTTTGCTTTTCGTTTGGTCCTGGTGAAGATGATCATGTTGTTGTGCTTGGTCTGCTTGATCAGATCTTCCAGAAGCCGAGTCTTGCCGCTGCTGTGCGTCCTGTAGAACGTATGCTCGATGCTGGCCACCGGAGAGGTTGCGTCGATTTTCACGCTTTTGGGTTCCACAAGCAATTGCCGGGCGAACACCTGCATGGCCTTGGGCATGGTAGCGGAAAAAAGCAGGTTTTGGCGTTTGGCCGGGAGCTTGGCAAGGATTCGCTTGATGTCGGGCAGGAATCCGATGTCGAGCATGCGGTCAGCCTCGTCAAGCACCAGGGTTTCGACGCCCCGCAGGGAGACCGCTTTTTGTGCAAGGAGGGCAATGAGACGGCCCGGGCAGGCGATGACGATATTGGCAGAGCGCAAGGCTCTGATCTGTGAACCCATGCTCACGCCGCCAATCACAACAGCCGTACGAATTCCGGTGTTGCGGGAAAGCTCATTGAAATTCTGATTGATCTGCAAAGCCAACTCCCTGGTGGGAGCCAGCACAAGGGCTTTGGGCGTATTCCCGGCAGGGCCGCCGTCCAGAAGACGCTGCAAAATGGGCAGGGCAAAGGCGGCTGTTTTACCAGTGCCGGTCTGCGCCTGTCCCATGACGTCATGGCCTTGAAGGATGAGCGGGATCGTTTGATTTTGGATCGGGGTCGGCGTTTCGTAGCCGCAGGCTTTGACACAGGCGTCGATACGCTTGTCAAAGGAAAAACTCGTAAAGGTCATAAGAGCCTTGGGTGAGAAGAAATGATGACGACTGCGCGCGACAGCGGTCGAACCTGAGATGCTCAGGCAGAAATTGGTTGGCTCTGGTACGGAGAGTAGTTCTTGGAACCGAAGTGGAACGTGCGTTCCCCGGTAGGAAGTAAGAAATAGTCGTGCGTCCAGTCACGCTGAGTTCCTCCTTATGGATCATTCCATGAGCAAAGTAAAGCTTTTTATCGCAGGACGCCGCGATTGTTTCTCGAAGCCCAGATACGGAGGATATGGTCTGTCGCGGTACGTCCGTGCGCAAGGCAAAGCCAAACGGTGCGACCAGGCTCGGGGTGATCATGCCGGGCCTGGTCGTGGTTCCGTCAGATTTTCCCACAGTCGTGCTATGCGGGCTTGCGTGCCGCTGTCATCAGCCCGAGACCCTTTGCCGAGACAGGTTCGAAACGAACATCCGTGAATCCTGCGGAGGCAAGGTGTTCCGAGAGTTCTTCCTGCTCAATGAAGTGGGAGGGGTACCCCGCCAGGCGGGTGATCAGTTCCAGGGAAGCTTTGGCCATTTCCCCGCCGTTGGTTTGATGCCGTGAAAAATGGTGGGACACGAACCAGCCGCCCGGTTTGAGTCCGTCCGCGATTTTGCCAAGCGTGGAACCCAGGTCTCCCTTGAAGCCGTAAAGGATATGGGACATCAAAATGAGGTCGAATTGTCCGGCGGGCAAAGCTTGCTTACGGAAGTCCAGTCCCTGTGTTGCAATGCGGTCGCCAAAGCCGAACCGTTCGCAACGCAGCCGTGACTGCTCGGCCACATGGGGCAGATCGAAAATCGTTCCCCGCATGTCCGGGTTTTGTTCCAACACGCCCATGGTGTAGTGTCCATGGTTGCCGCCGACGTCGGCCATAGTTCGAAAATCGTGGAACCCCGGCAGCCCGGCAACGAGCTGCACCACACGGGGCAGGGCCACGCCGCAGGCATCCTGGGCCGTTCCCTCCATGACCTTTTCCAGCGCCCAGCCGTTGTCCGCTTCGGTACGGTCCACTTCGCCGCCTGCCACGAGTTCGGCAATGGCGTTTTCAACGCTGGATGCAAAGCGCATGGTCAGAGCCATGCAATCGCCTTGATAGAGGGGGGCCGTGGTCACGAGAAATTCGGACGCGACCGGGGTGTTGGTGTATTCCCCGTTGTTTCGGGTGAGCAGGTCCGCCGCCACCAAAATGTCCAGCAGCGGTTCCAGCCTTGTGGTCACCCATCCTCCTTCCTCGGCAAGGGCTGCCGCTGTCAGGGCGCGTCCATCCAGACGGTCGAAAATGTGCAGTTCCACGGCACCTATAATGGCCTTGGATGACAATGAGTTATTCATCAGCATGGAATGAATAGGTTCAAAGTCGGTTTGCGGTGTGGTGACCAGCATGGTCTCTCCTTTTCGTTGGTGGGAAAATAGTGTCGGGTTGTTGCAACAGGATTGTGAAGGTAAGGGCCATCAAGTGTTGCTGCGTCCAAAAAGCAGCGGATGATGGCGTTGGCGAATCCGTGGCACGAATTGATAGATAATGAAATTCATTTTCAATCTAAAGTCAAGACAAGTGAACGTAAAAAACACCGGTTCAATGTTGGATCCTGCGGGGCGGCACGGGTCGCCTTGCGCGGGGTGAACGCCGCTTGTTCGGCTGCTCAGCGCATCCAGCCGCGCATTCGGTCCAGCAGGCGTTGTCCCGCGTTGCCATCATGGTCGGAAAAGGCGAGTCTGGCGATTTCATGCCGCTTTTCCTGGTGCGTGTCCCGGGCGGCGGCCAGGTCTTGCAGGGCTTCCAACAGGGCTTGTTGGTCGCGGGCCTTGGGACCGGGCGTAATCCAGTCGTAGTCGAATTGCAGTTCGCGGTTGGCTCCGGTGTAGTCGTCCCAGTCGTAGGGAAAGAAGATCTGTGGCTTGTCCAGCAGCAGGTGATCCGTGAAGATGGAGGAATAGTCGGTAATCAGCCCGTGGAACAGGGGCATGAGCGGATAGATGTCCAGATGGTTGGGGCAGTGCAGGATGTTTTGGAAGCGCAGCCCCTGGTAATGGTTGCTGAAGCTGTGCATCTTGAGGACCAGGGTCGTATTGATGCTGCCGAGCTGGGCATCCAGGGCGGGCAGATCCAAGGCAGCCTGGGTGATGAAGTCCCCGCCGCCGTCGCGAAAGGTGGGGACGAACAGGGCCACGGTACGCTCCTTGGCCAGACGGCGCACCTGGCCGTACAGTTCCGGGCTGGAGCAGATCATATCCTGGCGGGTGGGACGGCGGAAAAATACGTCGTTGCGTGGATACCCGGTTTCAATGATCTCCCGGCTTTCAAAGCAGGTGGAAAAGAGATGTTCGGTGTAGAACGGGGAGGTGGAGACCAGGGCATCATAGCCGGAATACATACGGCGCAGGTAGTCGCGTCGCTCCGTGGTAAGGTCCAGACCGGACTCAGCCTCAAGGAATCCGATTTTTTTAAAGCCCACGCCATGCCAGAGCTGGACGATGCGCGCGTTGTGCAGCAGGGGCGCGAGCGGGGAATCCTTGAAATGGAAGTCGTCGGCAAGAAATGTGCCTGCCGAGGCGATACGCTGCACGGAATCGCCCTGGGGAAACAGTTCGCAGGGCAGACCCGCAGACCGAAGTTCGCGGTAGGTTCCCGGATCCAGGGTCACAAAGAACGTGTCCAGATCCGGGGCATTGGTCAGCAGGTGCAGAAAGGCGTACTTGGCATTGCCGCCGAAGCTGCCTTGCCCCCGGCCCATGACGGCTACGCGGCGGGGCTGCGCAGGGGTGAGCCGGGCCACGCGGTGCAGCAGGGCAAGGGTTTTGGCATCCAGTTCCATGTGGCCTACTTCTATGGTTTCGTTCTGTTCAACCGGTCCGGTTTCAAAAAAGGGACGCGATTCTAAAGGGAGGCGGACGAACGCCGCACGTCCACGACGGTTCCGGAAAAGTTTGCAAACAGGGTTTTGATGGTGGCCTCGGCCACGGCCCGGGCCGTGAGCAGCGATTCCGGCGGTTCCGGCCCGAAATTTTCCACGCGCATGGGCGTGGCCGTGCGTTCGGGATTGATGGCGTTGATGCGCACGCCCTGGGGTGCGGCTTCTTCGGCCACACCCTGCACCAGATTCACGATGGCGGCCTTGGATGAGGAATAGATCGTGTAGAGGCTGCGGCCCCGGGTAAAGGAGCTGGACGTGAACAGGCAGATGCCCCCCCGGGTGGCTTGCAGCAGCGGAAGGGCGGCGCGTACCACGTTGATGGAACCGAGATAGTTCACCGCGATTTCCCGTTCAATGTCCGCGGGATCACGATCGGCCAGTCGGCCGGAGCGAAGGATTCCCGCCGTGTTCACCACTGCGTCGATGCGTCCTTCGGTCTGCATGACGTGTTGCAGGGCCAGGCGCACGTCCTCGGGGTTGGAAACGTCGCACCCGGAGGAGGCGGCAAAGCCGTGCATCCGGCCGCCGTAGTGTTCCCCCAGTTCCATGACGGCCTGGCCAATGCCCTTGGTGGCGCCGAACACGGTCACGACCTTATCCTGAATGCGTCGCAGCGGAGGACCGTCCTCCAGGGCCGAGGAGTTGACCTGGAAAATTTTGTCCGCCAGGAACAAATCTTCCGGATAGGTGATTTTGATGTTTTTTTCCTCACCACGGACCACGAACACGTCCCCGAGATTATACTTCAGGATAAGCTTGCAGTCGTCCGTCACGCTGCAATCCGGATCCGCGTGGGAGAGTTCGTGCGCCTTTTTGAGCACAGCGGCGCGGAACCCCTGGGGGGTCTGGCCGCGGCGCAGGGCGGAGCGGTCCGGAATGTCGCGGATGAAATTTTCGTCGTCCACGGAAATAATCGTATCCACGGCAGGCACGGCCACATCCACGGCCTCGTGATGCTGGAGCGCCTCAATGGTCTCCGTGATGATCCGCCGGGTCACGAAGGGACGCACCGCGTCGTGCATGAGGATGTTGGCATGGTCGAGCGCGTCAGCGGGAATGGCGCCCACTCCGGCCCAGGAGCTGTCCTTGCGGGTGGCGCCGCCGCCCAGGATGCGGGTGACCTTGGGCACGGGATTTTTGAGCAGCAGTTCCTCAAGGTAGAGTCGGTCCTTGGGCGATACCACGATGAAGATTTCATGGATCAGGGGATGGTCCTGAAACGCGGCCAGGGTGTGTTCGATGACGGTACGGCCCGCAAGCTTGAGGAATTGTTTGGGCGTGGAAAAGCCCATACGTTCGCCGCTGCCTGCGGCCAGGATGACGGCATAGTTGGTGGTGCCGTTGGAATTGATCATGGACGGCCTCCGAAATTCCGGCCCGGGAGCCGGAAATACGCGGTTGATGACTCGTTCCCTTGTGTGGTGCGACGGGGTGCGGCGCGGTAGCGCGTCACAAGCCCGGCACACGTCAGCCCGGGGACGTCAAAAACATGCCGTGTACCGCCGCAGGAACCTGGCAGGGGATCTGCCCATCATCACCGATCCGGCCGGAAAACGCAGGGTTGCCGTGCATGGACCGGGGCGTGCTTCCGAGCGGCCACGGGCTGGTGCGAGGATGCATGCAAGACAAGGGCCGAAAAGCAGCTATTCCGCCACCTGCGCCAGAAAACCGGGCCATTGCTGGAGGAGTTTGGCCAATGCCTTGCCACGGTGGGAGCGGGCGTTCTTTTCATCAGGCGCCATTTCCGCAGCGGTGCGGCCCAATTCCGGATCAAAGAAGATGGGGTCATATCCAAACCCGCTTTGGCCCGAATAGCCATGCGCGATGCGTCCTTCCCAGCTTTCCTGGGCGTGGATCGCGGTGCCGTCCGGTGTGCAGGCGTACATGCAGCAGACGAATCGGGCGGTGCGCTGCTCGTCAGGCAGGTTGTCCAGCGCGTCGAGGAGTTTGGCGTTGTTGGCATCGGCGTCGCCGTGCTCTCCGGCGTAGCGGGCCGAGTGGACGCCGGGTGCGCCGTCCAGGGCGTCCACGGCCAGCCCGGAGTCGTCGGCCACGGCGATCAGGCCGGTGGCCTTGGCCACGGCCTCTGCCTTGATGCGGGCGTTTTCCAAAAAGGTGGCGCCGGTTTCCGGGATGTCGCCGATTTCCGGGAATTGGTCCAACCCTTTGACCTCCATGCCGAGATTGTGGAGCAGGGCGGAAAATTCACGGATTTTACCTTGATTGCGGGTGGCCAGAACAACAGCGCGCACGGATTGCCTCCTAGCGGGATTGGTGGGGTGGATGTGGGGCCGAGGACAGAGCCATGCCCAGCGACCCGCTGGAACCGGCCGCGGGGGAACAACAGCAGGCGCAGGGACGCAGGGCAAGGAATGCAGAGGATTATTACCCCTCGTCGGACGGCTTGGCAACCGCCAGGAGCGGAGGCAGCAGCAGGGTGATCTGGGTGCCGTCGCCTTCCCGGCTGGTCAGGGTCACGTCTCCGCCAATGTCGTCCATGATCTTACGAATCATGGCCAGCCCCAGACCCGCGCCCTTGCCTTTGGTGCTGAAGAACGGGCTGAACACGCGGTCGCGGATGTTGGCGGGGATGCCGTGGCCCGTGTCGGCCACGCGCAGAGCCACAAATCCCTTTCTGAGCCGGGCCGAGATGCGCAGTTCGCCGCCGTCGGGCATGGCTTCCAGGGAGTTTTTGATCAGGTTGATCAGGCATTGCTTGATGAGTTCCGGGTCCGCGCGGACCTGGGGCAGGCCGGGCCGGCCCTCCAGGCTGGTCTGTATTTTTTGCGACCGGGCGGCCAGGTCCATGACGTCCATGGTCTCGCGGGCCACGGCCAGCACGTTGCATTCGGTTTCACGCTGCTCCGTGGGCCGGGTGAAGTTGAGGATGCTTTTCAGGATGGTGTCCAGGCGTTTTGATTCATCCAAAATAATGCCGAGCTTGTTTTGCGTGGCTTCGTCCAGATTGTCCCCCCGCAGCAGGGAGTTGGCGAATCCGGAAATGGCGAACAGGGGATTGCGGATTTCATGGGCGATGTAGGTGGAAAGCTCGCCGATGGAGGCCAGCTTTTCGGATTGCTGGAGTCGGTTTTCCATTTCCGTTCGCTGGGTGATGTCCCGCCGGATGAACACAACGCGGCTGAGTACCCCATCTTCAAGGATGGGCGAAGTGTATACCCGAAAGTAGTGCATACGACCGAAAGGATCCACGCTGGTGCAGAGCGCTTCCTGAGGTTGGGCCGTGCGCAGGGTGCGTTCCAGGGGTTCCTCGGCGGGGCAGCTGGTCGCGTCCCGATGGGTTTCCATGCCCTGGAAGATATCCTTGACCCGGCGTCCCATGATTTCCCGCCGTGGTAGGCCGAGGTCGTGCAGCACGGATTGATTGACGCCGATGATCAAGCCGTCCGTATCCAGAAAAAGGATGTCTTCCGGCAACTGGTCAATGACCGTGGACAGCAGGGACTGGGTGGCGTTCAGGTCCATGCGGCAGGCCTTCCACAACTCTTCGGGCGGGAAAAGATGCAGAAAGAACCCGGCTGCGGCCCGCTCCACCAGAATGACCCGGCTGGGCAGGTCTCCACGCAGTGCCGCGACATTGCGGGGCAAGCCGCTGGTTTCCAGTACGAGGTTGATTTCCGGGTGCTGGGAAAGCATTTCCTGGTAATCACCGTAGGCGGGAATTCCGGGAAGCGCTTCCTGGGTATGGGTGGATTCGTTGAATAGGGCCGTGGCCCGGACATTGGTCCGTTCCAGGATGCCCTGGCAGGTGCCGTGGCCCAGGGAGTCGCGAAACACGGCCAGAGAGCGCCGGTCTCCCACAATGCCCACTTGATATTCCAAGGATTGATGGTTGGTCTGCTGTTCGCTCATTTGTGCCCCTTGAACGAAGAAAAGTATCGTCAGTATACCGCATCACGCCGGAAGCGCAAGGGCCGGGCCGTGATTTGCGGGCTTTTCAGCCGCCGGGCTTTGGAGTACATGCGGGCCATGAACAGCAATACCCTGAGAGTGCATGCCGTGAGCCTCGGCTGCCCCAAAAACCGTGTGGACACCGAGCGACTGCTCGGCAGTCTCGGTCCCGAGGTGGTCCCGGC
This sequence comes from Paucidesulfovibrio gracilis DSM 16080, assembly GCF_900167125.1. Lineage (NCBI taxonomy): Bacteria > Pseudomonadati > Thermodesulfobacteriota > Desulfovibrionia > Desulfovibrionales > Desulfovibrionaceae > Paucidesulfovibrio > Paucidesulfovibrio gracilis. The sequence continues at coordinate 497,619 of NZ_FUYC01000001.1, read as the reverse complement.
GGGTCATCCGGAAAACGCCGATCTGGTGCTTATCAACACCTGCGGCTTCATTCGTCCGGCCGTGGAGGAGTCCGTGGACGCCATCCTGGCGGTACAGGAAACCATCGCGGGCATGGAGCCGCGTCCGGTGCTGGCTGTGGCCGGATGTCTGGTCAGCCGCTACGGGCAGGAGCTTATGCATGAGATGCCCGATGTGGACATCTGGCTGACCACGCGGGAGATGGACCGCTGGCCGGAACTGGTGCGCGGGAGTCTGGCCCGAGACGCTGATCCCGACTTGCCGCGTCGCCTCTCCACTGGCCCGGCCTACGCGTATTTGAAGATCGGGGAGGGCTGCTCCCACCGTTGTGCGTTCTGTACCATTCCGGACATTCGCGGCCCGCAGACGAGTTTCGGCGTGGAAAGCCTGGCGGCCGAAGCCGAGGATCTGATCCTCCAGGGCGTGCCGGAGCTGGTGCTCGTGGCCCAGGACGTGGCCTCCTACGGCTCGGATTTGCCGGTGGATTGGGATCTGCGCACCCTGCTGGAGCGGCTTTTGCCCATTCAAGGGCTGGAATGGTTGCGGCTCATGTATCTGTATCCCGCTGGTCTCACCGACGATCTGCTTTCTTTCCTGGCCGATGCGGGCCGTCCGTTTCTGCCCTATTTTGATATCCCCATGCAACATGCCCATCCCGATGTGCTCAAGACCATGGGCCGCCCCTTTGCGCGTGATCCTCGCCGGGTCATCGACCGGGTGCGGCAGCATTTCGATGATCCGGCCCTGCGCACCAGCATGATCGTGGGCTACCCGGGGGAAACGGATGCTCATTTTGATGCGCTTTGTGATTTTGTGCGCGAGACCCGGTTCACGCATCTGGGAGTGTTCGCGTATCAAGCCGAGGAAGGCACGCCCGCCGCGGAAATGGACGACCAGGTTCCCGAGGGGGTGAAGGAAGCCCGCCGCGAAGAGCTGATGCGCATCCAGGCCGCCATCAGTGAGGACAATATGGAACGCTGGGTGGGCGAGGACATCGACGTGCTGGTGGAGGCGCCGCACGAGGACTGGCCGGGGCTGTATACGGGGCGGGCCTGGTTTCAGGCACCCGAGGTGGACGGCGTGGTGTACGTGAGTTCCGATCCGGGCAACCCGTTTTTCCCGGGCCGCATCGTGCGGGCCGAGGTGCAAGAGGCCAAGACCTACGATCTGGTGGCCCTGGCCTGATTGCGACCGTCGGGGGAAAGTTGGACCGCTTCGCTCATGACAACCGTATCCGAAACATGATAGCGTTTGCTGAACCGGGAAAGGGCATGCAACGGATGACGCTAATCAGGGTGGTGTTCAATGTCCAAAAGAGTGAACAGTGTTGCTGTGGTGGTCTGCTGCCTCGCGTTATTGGGGAGTGTGGTTTTTTCGGTTGCCCGGGATAATTCCGGCTACGGCGGATCGGGTCCGGCGAAGGTGAATGAATCCTGGCGCGTGGCGTCGCTGAACTGGGAGCCGTATTCCGGCGCGGAAATGGCCACCCAAGGGAATGCGGTGCAGCGGTTGCGCTGCCTGCTCAAGGCGGTCGATGTTCAGTTGCTGGTTGAATTTTATCCTTGGGCCAGGGCACAGGAGTTTGCCAAAGAGCCTGAATTTGTGGGGTATTTTCCGGCATGGCCCGAAGAGGTTCAGCCCGGCTTTCTGGCCTCTGAGCCGCTGGCATGGTCGGATGTTTCCGTCATGACGTATGCCGGGTCAAACGTGGAGTGGACCGACCTGGAAACGTTGTTCAAAGAGCAATACGTCGGGTTGATTCGCACCTATGCGTATCCCGAGCCTGTGGCGCGGCTGGCAAAGCAGTATGCCGAGAACGTAACCCTGCTGCCCAGCGAGACTTCCCTGCTGAAAAAACTCTCACGCGGGCATATTTCCGCAGCCATTACGGACAGCGCGGTAATGCAATATCTGGCCGAACGCATGGCTCTGGGGAATATTAAGTTTTTGAAGGAACTGAAGCGCAAGCCCCTGGTCATGGCCTTTCGGGACACGCCGGAAAATCGTAAACGATTGGCGTTGCTCAATATGCTGATTACCGACAACGCATCTGTTTCGCCCTGAGCAGCGGAGAGTGCTCCGCGCAAAAAAAACAGCCGCGACCGAAAGCCGTGGCTGTTTTTGGGTTTTGTTTCGTTAATCGCGGGTGCGGTGGCGGAAGACCAATAATCCAAGAAGCCCGGAACTGAGCAGGAGCAGCGTTCCCTGGATGGGCGTGGCCGATATGCCGCTGGCGCTGGAGCCGTCGGCCAGGCTCTGCACGTGCAGCCCGACCCGGATCTCACCGTTGTTCATGGCGTTCAGCAGGGTTTGAAAGTCCAGCCCGGCCAGATTCCAGGTCACGGAAAGAAATTCCGCCTCTCCGATGCCGTTGTTCGGCACACCGCCGCGATGCTGCGGTCCCAACCCGAAGTCCGCCACAAAGGGATCGTCCAGTCCTGCGCCGCCGGGCATGTTCCACGGTGTGGCGGAGTACCAGTCCCCCTGGCTGTCCGTATAGGTCACGCCGGGCAGGCTGTCGTCCACGTTTGAAGGATCGCCGAACAGTCCGGCCATGGCTCCCCAATCGAAATAAATGGCGGTAATGGCGCCGTCTCCGGTGTTGCGCAGGGTAAAGGTGGCGGCATCGTCGTTACCGTCCACGTCCATGAAAATGCTGCCGGTGGGGAAAAGCCCCTCTACGGCTTCGAATCCCATGGTGGCGGCCCGGGCCGGACCCGCCGCAAGAAGAAGCAGTCCCAGCAGCAAGGCCGTTGTGGTAAGGCGCATGGTCCGGGATGCCCGGACGGCGGTGATGGTATTGCGCATGGTCGAACCCCCTGGTTATGGGAAAACCCCTTGAGCATACGGTAGGGGTTTCCAATGCGGAAACAAATCGGGCAAAAGTATGATTTGGGCGGTTTTTTCCGCCCGAGGCGGGAATGCAGGGGGTGTGCCGTAATGGGCAGACAAGCCTCCGGCAACCTGGGGAAAAGGCAAATGTTAAGCAAGGAAAAAACGCAGGCTCGTCAGGATCGCTGGGGTGCCGACCACAAAAGAAATGCTGGATAAAAAAGGCGATGCCGCGCACCAGTATTGAAGTTGCCGGCGGCACGAAGGGGGCGTTTGGGGGTGGCCTGTCTAGTTACTGCCCAATTCTTCCAGGCGGGTTTCGGCTTCCTCCCAACGGGCAAAGGCGGATTCCAGTTCTGCTTCCAGGGCCGCGAGCCGGTCCTGGGCTTCGGTGATGTCCTGGGCCGGGCGTTTGTAGAATTCCGGCGAGGACATGGCTTCATGAACCTGGGCGATATCCGATTCCAACGTTTCGATGCGAGCGGGCAGGTCGGCCAGTTCCTGGGTGAGCTGTTCCTGTTCGCGTTGCTCTTTGTAGCTGAGCTTGCGCGGTTTGGCGGGGGAGGCTGGGGGTTGGTCCGCTGCCGCGGGTTTGGAGCGTGGTTTTTGGGTCGGCACTTCGACCACCGGTTCCGGCCGTTGCCGGAGCCAGTCGTCGTATCCGCCCACATATTCGGCCACGCATCCGTCCCCTTCCAGAGCCAGGGTGCTGGTGACCACGTTGTTCAGAAATGCGCGGTCATGGCTCACGATGAGCACGGTTCCCTGGTATTCCATGAGCCGGTCTTCCAGCAGTTCCAGGGTTTCCGCGTCCAGGTCGTTGGTGGGTTCGTCCATGATCAGCAGGTTTGAGGGCCGGGTGAACAGGCGCGCCAGCAACAGGCGGTTGCGCTCGCCGCCCGAGAGCAGGCGTACCGGACACACGGCCCGGTCCGGCTCGAACAAAAAGCTTTTCAAGTAGCCCATGACGTGGCGGCGGTTGCCGTCCACCGTGACATAGTCGTTTCCTTCGGCCACGCTGTCGCGGACCGAGCGTTCCGGATCAAGTTCTTCGCGGTGCTGGTCGAAATAGGCGATTTCCAGGTTCGTACCCAGGCGCACCGTACCCGAATCCGGCTTGGCGCGGCCCAGGAGCACCTGGAGCAGGGTGGTTTTGCCCGCACCATTGGGACCGATCAGCCCCACGCGGTCGCCACGCATGATCGTGGTGTTCAGGTTGCGGAACACGGGCGTGCCGTCCCAGGCAAAGGAAACGTCCGTGGCTTCGACCACCATCTTCCCGGACCGGCCTGCCTCCTGCACGTTCAGGTCGGCCTTGCCCAGGCGTTCACGCCGTTGGTCCCTGTCCCGGCGCATCTGTTCCAGGGCGCGGACACGGCCCATGTTGCGGGTGCGGCGGGCTTTGAGTCCTCGTCGTATCCAGGCTTCCTCGGCGGCCAGTTTTTTGTCGAATTCGGCCCACTGCTTTTCCTCGTTTTCCAGCAGTGCGTCCCGGCGTTCCAGAAAGGTGTCGTAATCACAGCTCCAGTCCGCCAGATGCCCCCGGTCCAGCTCAATGATGCGCGTGGCCACCCGGCGCAGGAACATGCGGTCGTGGGTGATGAACACCAGGGTTTTGACCTGGCGGAGCAGAAATTCTTCCAGCCAGGCGATGGACGCGATGTCCAGGTGGTTGGTGGGTTCGTCCAGCAGCAGCACGTCCGGATTTCCTGCCAGGGCGCGGGCCAGCAGCGCCCGGCGCTTCAATCCGCCAGAGAGCGTTTCAAAGCGCGGGGCCGGGTCCAGGCTGAGGTGCGAGAGCACCGTGTCCACCGTGGAGAGCGCCTCCCAGGAGCCTAATTCCTCCAGCCGGGATTCCAGCCGGGCCAGTTCCGTCAGAGCCTGTTTCTGGTCCGCCTCGGAACCCTGCCCCTGAGCAATGTGGGTGCTGATTTCCTGGTGCCGGGCCAGGAGTGTGCCTGACTCTCCCAGCCCTGCTGTGACCACTTCATATATGGTGCCGGTCAATTCTTCGGGAACCTTTTGTGAAAGCCGGGCCACACGAACGCCCTGGGAGAGCACGACCTGTCCGCTGTCCGGGGTCAGGTCGCCGGACAGCAGCCGGAGCAGGGTGGACTTGCCCTGGCCGTTGCGTCCCACGATGCAGACCCGTTGCCCCTCTTCCACCTGGAAGGACACGTCGTCCAACAGCAGAGGACCGCCAAAGGAGATGCTGAGATTGCGCGCACTGAGCAGGGCCATGAGATTGCCTCACAGAAAGGTGGGAGGGTCAATAAAAAATAACAGCGTTTGGCGTCCCTGGTCCCGAACCAAAGGCCGTCCAGGTAAAGGATGGCCCCCGGTCCGGGGACTCAGGATGTCTTTGCCGGGGATTCCGGCATGATCAAGTTATTTTGCTGGCTCAATGACTTCGAGTCCGCCCATGTAGGGGCGAAGCACCTCGGGAACCACGATGGAGCCGTCTTTTTGCTGGTAGTTTTCCAGCACGGCCACCAGGGTGCGGCCCACGGCCAGTCCCGAGCCGTTCAGGGTATGCACGTAGCCCTTTTTTTTGGACCCCGCAGGCTGGAAGCGGATATCGGCGCGCCGGGCCTGGAAATCCTCGGTGTTGGAACAGGAGGATATTTCCCGGTAGTTGTTCTGGGCAGGCAGCCACACTTCCAGATCATAGGTCTTGGTGGCGGAAAACCCGATGTCCCCGGTGCAAAGGCTGATCACGCGGTAGGGCAGTTCCAGCCGCTGGAGCAGTTTTTCCGCCTGGGCGGTCATCTGCTCAAGCACGTCATAGGAGTTGTCCGGGTGCGCGAAATAGACCATCTCCACCTTTTGGAATTGGTGTTGCCGGATCAGTCCTTTGGTGTCTTTGCCGTAGGAACCCGCCTCGGAACGGAAGCAGGGGGTGAACGCGCAATAGCCGCGGGGCAGATCCGTCTCGGCCAACACCTCCCCGGCGTGCAGGTTGGTCAGCGGAACTTCGGCCGTAGGGATGAGGTAGAAATCCTTGAAGTCCAGGCGGAAAAGATCTTCCTCAAATTTGGGCAGCTGGCCCGTACCCTGCATGGTGGCGCGGTTGACCATGAACGGGGGCGTCACCTCGATCATGTCATGCTCGTTGATGTGCGTGTCCAGCATCCACATGGCCAGGGCGCGTTCCATGCGTGCCACGGAGCCGTAGCTCACGGCAAAGCGCGACCCCGCGAGCTTGGCGGCGCGTTCAAAGTCCACCAGGCCCAGATCCGTCCCCAGGTCCGCATGGTCCTTGATCGGGAAATCAAAGTCACGGGGCGTTCCCCAGCGGCGTACTTCGGGGTTGTCGTCCTCGGATTCGCCGTCCGGCGTGCTTTCGTGCAGCAGGTTCGGGCAGGAGAGCAGCCAGTCGCGTTCCCGCTCTTCCACTTCTTCCAGGGATGCGTCCAGTTCCTTGATGTGCGCGCCCACCGAGGACATGCTCGCGATGAGATCGGAGGCATCCTCCTTGGCGCGTTTTTTTTGAGCGATCTTTGCGGACGTGGCGTTGCGTTCGGCCTTGAGGGTTTCCACCTCACGGGTCAGAGCACGGCGCCGTTCATCCAGTTCGGCAAAGTCGGCCACATCCAGGGCGGCGCGGCGGCGCGTCAGAGCTTCGCGCACGGTGTCCAGATTGCCGCGTACAAATTTCAGATCCAGCATATCCTCTCCTCAAATAATCTCGTGTTCCCGGAGCACCTACCGGATTTCCCCGCCGCTGGCAAAGGGAAGCAAAGCCCCGGGACCGGGAGTCAAGGGTCAATGCCCGCGTCGCGATTGGCGCGGCGGGCCTGTAAGAGCACAAAGCCGCCAACGGTGAGGCCCAGGCCGGGCAAACTGCCCCACCAGAGTACGGCCAGCATGAAAAGCGTCGCCAGGAACAGCAGCGCGGCCTCGATCCGTTTGCTGCGTGTCCAGGGTTTATTCACCCAGACGACCTCCGCACGGATCCACCGCCGTATCCGTTTGGGAAAGCGCCCGGAAACCGGGAACCGCGGCAGACGGAAATCCAGCATCCCCACCAGAAACAGGGCGAGTCCGGCTCCGGCTTCGGTTCCCCGGTGCAGCCACACCGCAAGGGCCACCAGCAGCACCCCCAGGAGTTGTACAAGCCAGTTCCAGGGGTTTTGGTGCCGTCGCCAGAGCGTGGAGGCCAAAAAAGAACGCTTTTGCATGATCATTATTTTTAGGCTTGGCGTTCCGCAATTGCAACCATGAGGCCGGGTTGATATGGTGGGGTGAAGGCGAGGTAAAAAATGAATGCAAACTTAATGGAAGTGACCGCCGACGTCGGCGAGATGCTGCGCCAGCGGCACTGGAAAATGGCCACGGCTGAATCCTGCACCGGCGGACTGGTGGCCGCGCAATGTACGGAACTCCCGGGAAGCTCGGACTGGTATGCCGGGTCCGTGGTGGCCTATGGGAATAATGTCAAGATCGCCCTGCTCGGCATTTCCGGGGATCTGCTTTCCCGCGTGGGAGCCGTGAGCGAGGAAGTGGTTTCCATCATGGCCCCGGCCGTGTTGCGGACCATCGGGGCGCATGTGGCCGTGGCGGTTTCAGGCATTGCCGGACCCGACGGCGGCACCGAGGACAAACCCGTGGGAACCGTCTGGATGGCCTGGGCTGATTTTCAGGAAAATCAACGCACCGAACTGTTTCATTTCGAGGGCGACCGACAGGCCGTGCGCGAGCAAGCTACCTTCGCGGCCCTGGAGGGGTTGCGCGCCTTTTTGCGCTGAACCTTCCTCACGTTTGCTGTCCCCCCGAAACCGGAGGGCGCATGTCGAATTCCGAATCAACCATGCGCGTTTTTGCGGGAATCCCTTTGGATTCCCGCAATGCCGCAAAGGCCGTGGAACTGGTAGGACAACTGCGCGCCGCATCCGGCCCGCTGCACGGAGCGCGGCTCTCCTGCCCCAGCTCCCAACGTCTGCACCTGACCTTGAAATTTTGCGGCGACGTACCCGAACAGCGTATACCGGACATGCTTGCGGCGTTGCAAAATCTGGTCTGGGATCCTTTTGAATTGCAATTCGGCGGGGCGGGCGTGTTTCCGCAACCATCCAGACCGCGTGTGTTCTGGGCCGGGGTTCGGCGTGGCGCCGAAGAGCTGACGCGGCTGGCGCAACAGGTGAATAACGCTCTGGTCCCGCTTGGCCTGCAATCCGATCAACGACCCTATCATCCCCACCTGACCCTCTGCCGTGTGCGCGATTCCCGCCAGGCACGCTGGGATCAGGCCATTGAAATGGCCGAAGCCTGGCAATGGCCGTGCATGGCCGTGTCGCGCCTTGTGCTCTGGCAATCCATATTGCAGTCGAGTGGACCGGAATACCGCTCTCTTGGCGAGAGCCTGTCCGCTGGAAAATAGGGGGATGTTTCCGGCGGCCCAAGGGTCCGCAATATTTTGGAATCCCTTTTTTTGGTCTTGCGCTGCCGGACGGGCGCGAAATCGGATGGAATGCTGAAAAAAAACCGCTGTTCCTTGGGAGCAGCGGTCAATTGGAGTCCATCGAGGGCGGGGGGCGCCCCGGGCGGGTGGTGAATCAGCCCAGGTAGTCCCCCCGGTTGAACTTGAACTGCTCGGTACGAGCCAGCACTTCCAGTTCATTGACGATGTTTCGCAGCCCGGGTTCCTGATCGGCCACGGACTTGAGTCCGTCCACCTGGCCCTGCATGTTCTGCAACGCGGAGTGAGCCTCGCGCAAGCCGCTTCCATCGGGGGCGACATTACGGAGCTTTTCCGTGTAGTTGTCCATGCCGTCCAGGGCGGCTTCCACTTTGGCGGCCGCTTGGCCCGCGTCCGTGGATTGGACCTGTTGCACGGCCTGGAGGCCGAGCAGGGGATTGACGCCCGCAAGCGGTGTGGCCGGGGTTGCACCGGGTGTCTTGGCGACTTCGGCGGACTTGGCCACCTCCTGCCCGAGCAGGTCGTCAAACGACGTGGAGGGCTGCTTGGTCTTGTCCGTCTGCTGCTGTTGTTGCGACTGACGGACACCCTCGATCTGGTCAGGATGGATCTTCATGTTCGTACTCCTCATCCTGTGGTTTCCTTGACGGATGCAAGAGGTTTGCCAATGTGTTTATTATGCGTAATACACTCATATCGTAGCTTTTTTGTTCTGCGCCAGAGGAAAAAACTGCCGAAGCGATCGTCTTGGGTGTTGCCGGGACCGAACGTTTCTTCCGGTGCGGCCCGAACAGGATACGATATGGCGGCATTTGGCGCAAATGCGTCCTGTCCGGGTGGGTTGCATTTGAAATTTAACTGAAAAGTCATGGCAGTTCGGTTTCAGTCATGATATATCTAAAACCAAGAATTGAAATTCGACGCAACCATTCATACTGAGAAGGAGCAAAATATGCCTGAGATCAAGAAGATTCTTTGCGCCGTGGACTTTTCCGAGCACAGCTCCAAGGTCGCCGCCTACACCAGCACCATGGCCAGGGCGTTCGATGCCCAGGTGCTCTGCGTTTACGTGGCCCCGAGCCTGAGTCAATACGTGGGCTTCAAGGTTCCGGCCAGCTCCATCGACGAATTCGTCGGGGAGATCGTCACGGGCGCGGAAAGCACCATGGAGGAGTTCCTCGGAAATGAGTTCCAGGGGCTGAACGCCAGCGGCAAGGTGCTTACCGGCTACGCCGCCGAAGAAGTGCTGGAACTGGCCAAGCAGGAAGAGGTGGACATGATCGTCATGGGCACCCATGGCCGGAAGGGGATCGACCGTGTGTTGTTCGGTTCCGTGGCCGAAAAGGTCGTCAAGTCGGCCCGTTGTCCGGTGGTGACGGTCCGCCCGGACTAAAAGGCGCACGTCGTTTCGCGGCGTTGGGCAGACGGCCGCCACAATGGTTCAAGGTTCCGGTTACTGGGTGGCTGGCAGGCTCTTTACGCTGCAACGGAAAGATTATAACAGACACGGCCCGGTTGGGCCGTGTCTTTTTTTTGGAGTCGGCGCCGGTCCCTTTTTCAACGGGTACCCCAAGGAAGGAACGATGAAAGAGCGTGTACGCAAGCAGATTCTGGATTTCAAGCCCTACACCCCGGGATTGACCCTGGAGGATATTCGCGAGGAATACGGAGTGGAGCGGGTCATCAAACTGGCCAGCAATGAAAACCCCCTCGGTGTTTCCCCCGTGGTGCAAAAGGTTCTGGGCCAAAAGGCCGCCGAGGTCTTCCGCTACCCGCAGAACCATTCGCCCCGTCTGGCCGCGGCCCTGGCCGAGCGCCTCGGCGTGGAGCCGGACATGGTGGTGGTGGGCAACGGGTCCGACGAGATTATCGACATGCTTTACCGCGTGGTGGCGGAACCGGGCCGGGACAATGTGGTCTGCTATGAGCACAGCTTCAGCATGTACCGCATGTGTGCGAAACTCTGCGGCGTGGAATACCGCGAAATTCCCCGGGAGCACGGATTGGGGTTGCCCATGGAGCATCTGGCCCGGGCCGCGGACGAGCACACGGCCCTGGTGTTTCTTACCAGCCCGGATAACCCCACGGGGCTGGCGGCCACGGCCGATGAAATCGCGAAATTGTCCCGTGCCTTGCCGGAAGGAGCGCTGCTTGTGGTGGACGGAGCGTACGCGGAGTTCGCCGAACCCCAGGATATCTATGAAGCGGCGCCGCGACTGGCCGAGCTGGACAACCTGGTGCTGCTGCGCACGTTTTCCAAGGCCTATGGTCTGGCCGGAATGCGGTTGGGCTATGGGATCATGCCCGCGTGGCTGGCTTCGTATCTGCGCCGGGCGCGCATTCCCTTTACCGTGAACCTGCCTGCCGAGGCCGCCGGTTTGGCCGCTTTGGAGGACGAGGTCTTTCTTTCCGAAACATTGCGGGTGGTCTGCGAAGGGCGCGACTATCTCGGCCGGGAGCTGGCAGCGCTGGGCTGCGAGGTTACCCCGTCCCAGGCCAATTTTCTGATGTTCCGGCCGCCCAGCGACGCGACAGTGTTTTTTGAGGGCATGCTGCGTCGTGGGATAATTGTTCGTCACCTCAAGAGTTTCGGCCTGCCCGACCACATCCGGGTGAACATGGGAACGGAATCGGAAAACCGGGCCTTTGTGTCCGCCTGTCGGGAGCTGCTTTGATGGATCATGTCGTGGTGACGTTGGATGGTCCGGCCGGGGTGGGCAAATCCACCATGGCCAAGGGCTTGTCCGAGGCCTTGGGGATTCCCTATCTGGACACGGGCGCCATGTTTCGGGGCGTGGCCTGGCGTCTGGGCCGCAATGCCTGGGAATGGGATGCGGACCGGCTCGCCCGCGCCCTGGAGGAAATCCGGTTTGATCTTCATGGCTCGGGCGCGGATTCCGGCCTGAGTTTGAATGGAGAGCCGTTGGGGGCGGAAATCCGCACCGAGGAAGTGGGTATGTGGGCTTCGCACGTGGCCAAGCTCCCGGTGATCCGTGATTTTTTGAAGGCGGCCCAGCGTGCTGTGGGTGAGCGTTCTTCCTTGGTGGCCGAGGGACGCGACATGGGCAGCGTGGTTTTTCCCAATGCCCTGATGAAGTTTTTTTTGGATGCGGATCCCGAGGAACGGGCGCGTCGCCGGTATGAGCAACTGCGCGCCATGGGCCGGGAGGCGGATTTGGAGGCGCTGACCAAAAGCATTCGCGCCCGGGACGAGCAGGACCGCAACCGGGCCGTGGCTCCGCTCCGTGCGGCATCGGACGCTGTGGTGGTGGATACCACGCGGCTCTCCGAAGAAGTGGTGGCGGCCACGTTGCTGGAAACCGTGCGACAGCGGATGGCTGGAAAATAATGTTCCAGGGGCATTGTCTGCTCCCCGAATACTTTTCCCATTTTGGGGAAACAAAGCGCCTCGGCTTGCCGGGGCGTTTTTGCGTTCCTGGTGCCTTGGTCCTCCGCCGGAGTCAGGGACGTTGCAACATCAGGGTGATGCCCCGGGCGTTGTTGCCGTTCATGGTGGTGAAGGTGGCTTCCTTGCGGATCAGCGGGTGCCAGCCGGTAAAAAGCTGGTCCAGCCAGGCCGGGTCGTGGTGGCGCATGACGCCGCCGCCGGAAATGGCGAACACGCCGTAGGTGCCGAATTCTTCGGCGAACCGGGCGTAGCGTTCCTGGTTGCGTTGGTCCGGGGCCAACAGAAAGTCGTTCACCAGCAGGAATCCGCCGGGGCGCAGCACGCGTGTCAATTCGTCCAGTAGGGAGCGCTGGTCCCGGTCATGGCGTATGCAGGTCAGCACGGCCAGAAGCAGGACCGCGTCCATGCTCTGGTCCGGCAGAGGCACCCGGCCCGGACCGCAGGCAGCCAGTTGCAAGTGGGGATGCTCCCTGCGGCCGCGTTGGAGCATGGCTAGGGCGAAATCCAGGCCCAGGGTCCGGGTGAAGCCGAATTGTTCCAGAAGCGTAAGCGTTCTGCCGTATCCGCAGCCGTAGTCCAGGATGCGGGCCTGCGGAGTCAGGCGCTCCTGAAGCAGTTCCAGGGGCAGAGGGGTGGTGAAGTTTTTTTCCGGAGCCACCCGGTTCCAGTATTCCCGGTCCTGGTTCGGGTTCGGGCCGAGGGGGGCGAGATGCGGCAGAACTGTGTCTGACTGGTCCTGAGAGTGGGATGGCATGGCAGATCCTTTGATTCGGTTCCCGTGGGCATCTGTCCGGAGTTCAAAACGGACGCGCCCTGTTTTTGCGGTCTTCTGGTGGTGATCTGGTTCAGGGGGTCACGTTCATTTTTACATAATACAGCCCGTTGCCGCGCTGCACCCGCATGAGCAGGGTGTGTTGCAGCCGGTAGTAGAGAAACGCGGTGGCCAGGTCGGCGGCTTCCCGCACGCGCACATTGCCCACGCGGAGGAGGATGTCTCCCTGCTGCAGACCGAGGCGGGCCGCTGGCGTGTCGGGCAACACGCGTTCAATGCGCGTGCCGCCGTTGTGTCCGGAGGGACGCGGCGCGATGTGCATGCCCCAGCGATGTTCGGTCAGGCGCAGGGTTTGTTCCAGATTCAGCGCCTGAGGCCGGAGTCCCACGGAAATTTCGCGCCCCTGCCGATGGAGGAGCACGCGCAGGGAGTCGTTTCGCGTATGGTTGCGGAGCAGGTCCACATAGTTGCGGCGGTCCGTGACCGGATTGCGGTTGATGCGCAGGATCACGTCTCCGGGCCGGATATCCGCCTGAGCCGCGGGTGTGCCGTTGATCACGTCCGTGACCAGCAGTCCTTCCAGACTTTTCAGCCCCAGAGCCGAGGCCGTGGCCGGATCCAGGTCCGAGCCGAAAACGCCCAGCCAGATGGGGGCCACATAGCCTGAAACCAACAGTTCATCCACGACGCGTCTGGCTTTGTCGATGGGGATGGAAAAGCCGATGCCCTGGCCCTCGGCCAGGATGGCGGTATTGATGCCGATGAGTTGGCCCAGGCTGTTCAGCAACGGGCCGCCGGAATTGCCGGGGTTGATGGCCGTGTCTGTCTGGATGAAGTCCGTGAACGTGCCGTCCCGGCTGGTCAGGGAGCGGTTCAGGGCCGATACAACGCCTGTGGTCACGGTGTGGGCGTAGCCAAAGGGGTTGCCGATGGCGATGACAGGTTCGCCGATGAGCAGGTCCGAGGAGGTTCCCATCTCGATTTCCGGCAGGTTTCTGGCGTCTTGCAGCTTGAGCACGGCCAGATCGAAATCCGGGTCCGACCCCACCAGTTCCGCCTGAAATTCCCGGCCGTCCAGCAGGCGCACCAGCACTTCGGCAGCGTTGTCAATGACGTGGGCATTGGTGAGCACCAGTGCTTTTTGGCCGTCGATGATCACGCCCGACCCCATGCTTCCGCCCCGTTTTGCCGAGCGGGGCCGGATTCCGGGCCGGGTGTTGCCACGTTGTTGTCGCAGGGCCGTGATGTTCACCACGGCAGGGGCCGCGGCTTCCACGGCGCGTACCACCCGGGTCCGGCGGGGATTCTCTGATTCCGGGGCAGCCAGGGCGGTTGTTGCCAGGGTCAGGACCGCGAGCAGGCAGGGCAGCAGGACATGGCACAAGACCGGGATGCGTTGCGGTTGGAAAACCGGAACCGGGCCGGAGGGGGGGACGGACTGGTTGGGCATGGCGTCTCCGATGTTCGGCCGGGAATCAGCTGCGCCGGGCCATATCCTTGAGCCGGGCGATGCGTTCCTCCACGGGCGGGTGGGTGCTGAACAACCCGGCCAGACTGCGTCCGGACAGCGGGTTGACGATGAACATGTTTTCTGTGGCCGGACTGCCCTGGAGGGGGCGTTGCTCCGCGCCTTGTTGGAGTTTTGCCAGGGCCGAGGCCAGGGACAGGGGACTGCCGCAGAGTTTGGCCCCGGTCTCATCGGCCAGATACTCGCGCGAGCGGGAAATAGCCATTTGAATCAACGTGGCGGCCACGGGCGCGAGGATGGAAAGCAGGATGGCAGCCAGGGGATTGGCGCCTTCGTCATCGTCTCCACCGCCGAAAAAAGCGGCAAATCGCATCATGCTTGCCACGAACATGATGGCCGTGGCCAGCACCGCGGAAACGGACTGGATCAGAATGTCGCGATTGGCCACATGACCCATTTCATGGGCAAGCACGCCGCGCAGTTCATCCTGGGTCAGCAGGCGTAGAATGCCACTGGTCACGGCCACAACCGCGTTTTCGGGATTGCGCCCCGTGGCAAAGGCATTGGGCGAGTCCTGCGGGATCAGGGCAACGCGGGGTTTGGGGATACCGGCATTGCGAGCCAGGTCTTCCACGATGGCGTGCAACTGGGGCGCCTCATGCGGTTCCAGAATTTGGGCGCGATACATGCGCAGCACCACTTTGTCCGAATACCAGTAGCTGAAGAAGTTCATGCCCAGGGCCAGAATCATGGCAAAGATCAATCCGGCCCGGCCGCCCATGGCCGCACCGAGAAAGAGAATGATGGCGGACAGGGCCGCCAGGAGAATTAGGGTTTTTATTTGGCTGCTCATGCTATCCTTCTATGCGATCGCGGTGGACGCGTTTTCCGGGTTGTGTCCGCGTGGGGACATTGGAGGAAAGTCCGACGTAGAGCCGCGAAAGGGCACGCGCTGGTGCGTTGTGCCGCCTATAAGGGGGTGCGGTCTTGGCACCGGGGCTTTCCGACATTCGGTAAGAGGATAGTGCCTCCGGTCCGTGAGTCAAGAGCGCGCCACAGGGCCAAAGCGGGTTATTCCGGAAGGATGCGTCGGTTTGTCTTGGGTTTGCGGCGTAAGGTCACACGCAGGAGTCCGTTTTTCAGCACGGCGCTTACGCTGTGGGGGTCCGCGTCCGAGGGGAGCATAAAGCTGCGTTGGAAGGGACCGTATTCCAGTTCCAAAGCGTGGTAGGTGACGTTTTCAGCGGAAATGGGCCGCTCCCCGGAGATATGCAGGGCGCCGTCACCCACATCAACCTGGATTTGTTCCAGGTCCACGCCGGGAACCTCCAGGAGGAAGGTCAGTTCCTCTCCGTCCTCAAATACGTCCGCCGCCGGAGTTCCCACAAACGTACCGTGATGTCGCGCCATGCGGCGAAGGCCCATGAGCCGTTGCGCGACCCGGTCGTCCTCATCACCCAGAGGCATCCACGGTTTCCAGCCGTTCTCGTCCATGATTTCGACCTGTGCGTATGTGCGGGCGTCTTGCATTTGGAACGCCCTTGTTTTTCCCACTGGCCCGGGGTAAGAATTACTGTTTAGAACAATGCATACATTGTTTTCGCAAGCCTGAAAAGGAGTGGTTCATGCATACCCGCAGTTTTCGATTCGAACCATTGTCCCCCGAGGACACGGAAATACGGACGCTTGGCCTGGCGAGCGTGGAATCCCCGCTTCAGCTGGAGCGGTACATTGATGAGGATGATTCCATTTTCGTGGAGGTCTACCGGGATGCGCGGTACTGCGCCAGGGATGGGGAGGGCGCGGCCCAGCCCGTGGTCTTTGAGCATGCCGGGCCAAGGGAAAAATTGTTTTTCGATCCCTCCAAGACCAAATGCGCGGTGGTTACCTGCGGGGGGCTGTGTCCGGGGTTGAACAACGTGATCCGCTCCATCGTGCTGGAAGCGCATCATTTTTACGGGGTGCCAGCGGTTTTCGGCGTGCGCTACGGTCTGGCCGGATTCATTCCGGAACACGGCTATAATTTTGAGGAATTGACGCCCCGCAGCGTGGGAGACATCCACGAGTTCGGCGGCACCATGCTCGGTTCCTCGCGTGGGCCGCAATCTCCGGAGGAGATCGTGGACGCGCTGGAACGGATGAACATCGGGATTCTGTTCATGATCGGCGGGGACGGCACCATGCGGGCCGCATCCAAGGTGCAGCAGGAAATCGCGGACCGGGACGCGCGCATTGCCGTGGTGGGCGTACCCAAGACCATTGACAACGACATCAGTTTCGTGGCCAAGACGTTCGGCTTTGACACGGCCGTGCAAAAGGCCACCGAAGCGATCCGCTGTGCGCATACCGAGGCACTGGGCGGACCCAATGGCATCGGCGTGGTCAAGCTCATGGGTCGCAATGCCGGATTCATTGCCGCGGAAGCGTGCCTGGCCCTGCGGGACGTCAATTTTGTGCTCGTGCCGGAGGAACCGTTTGACCTGCATGGGTCCGGCGGCCTGTTGGATGCGCTGGAAAAGCGTCTGGCCGACCGGGGGCACGCGGTCATTGTGGTGGCCGAGGGCGCGGGCCAGGATATGTTCAAGGACATTCACGGCACCGATGCCTCGGGCAACGTGCGCCTGGGCGACATCGGTTCCATGCTCTGCGCGGAGATCAAAAAGTATTTTCAGGAGCGGGAAACGGAGATCACGCTCAAATACATTGATCCCAGCTACATCATCCGTTCGGTTCCGGCCAACAGCGCGGACGGGATCTATTGCGGCTTCCTGGGGGCGCATTCGGTACACGCGGCCATGAGCGGGCGCACCGGCATGGTGGTCAGCAAGTGGAACGGCCGGTTCGTCCATATTCCCTTCTCCCTGATCACCCGGGGCAAGAAGAGCATCAATACCCGGTCCAATTACTGGCGGGCCGTGCTCGAGGCTACAGGGCAGCCGTTGAGCCTGCGTTGTTCTGAATAATCCTACGAAATTTGGAATCATTTTCGCCCGGAGTGTTGTTGCGCACTCCGGGCGAGGTACGTTTTGATCTTTTTTTGCCCTCTTGTAGTGGGATTTCATGCGCTGTGACATGTCCTGGCTGATGATTCTACGAAAAAGGCTTTTCCCTTGCTTATGCTTGTGAATTCAAGCTACATTCTTACTACTCTGGTCCGTCCGGCGGACAGCGGAGCATGGGAAGCGCCGAAATCCGGGGATCAAAGGTCCGTTTGACCCACAGCGGGCCATAAAAATAGGAATGGTAATTCTTATTGATTTTATTTTGGTCTTTGGTATCGTGCCGAAACCATGAATTTTGAAAGGAAATATATGTAAAGGGGGTTTTGGGTATGGACGTTGTCATGCTGTCCAGGCTGCAATTTGCCGCGGCCACCATGTTCCACTTCATCTTCGTGCCGCTCACGTTGGGACTTTCGGTGCTCATCGCGGTGATGGAGACCATGTATGTGCGTTCCGGCAACGAGGTGTACCAGCGCATGGCCAAGTTTTGGGGAAAACTCTTCCTCATCAACTTTGCTCTCGGCGTGGTCACGGGCATCACGCTGGAATTCCAATTCGGCACCAACTGGTCCCGGTACTCCACGTTCGTGGGGGACATTTTTGGTTCGCTGCTGGCCATTGAAGCCACTGCGGCCTTTTTTTTGGAGTCCACCTTTGTGGCGGTCTGGGCCTTCGGTTGGAAGCGTCTTTCGGCCAAGGCGCACTGCGTGGCCGCTTGGCTCATCGCCTTTGCGGGCAATCTTTCCGCAGTGTGGATTCTCATCGCCAACGGGTTCATGCAGGATCCCACCGGGTATGAAATCGTCCAGACCGCAGCCGGACCGCGTGCCGAGCTGGTGGATTTCTGGGCCGTCATTTTCAATCCCTTTGCCTGGCACGAGTTCGTCCACACCGTGACCGGCTCGCTGGCCCTGGGGGCGTTTTTTGTCGTGGGCATCAGCGCCTGGCATCTGCTGCGGAAGAATCAAATGGACTTTTTCCGCCGCTCCTTCCGGGTGGCCGTGCCGTTCGCGCTGGTGGCCTCCCTCGTGGTGGCCGGCCAGGGCCACTTCCACGGCAACCATGTGGCCGAGGTGCAGCCCGCCAAGCTTGCGGCCATGGAGGCCCACTTCGAGACCCAGGCCAATGCGCCCATGTATTTGCTCCAGATTCCCGGGGAAAAAGAAAATAAGCTGGAGGCGCTGCCCATTCCCTCCATGCTCTCCATTCTGGCCTTCAACCATCCCGACGCCGTGGTCAAGGGGCTGAACGACTTTCCCGAGGAGGACCGTCCGCCGGTCGTGCTGACCTTCCTGAGCTTCCGCGTCATGGTGGGCATCGGCACGCTCATGATTCTGGTGGGTGGCTGGGCCTGGCTCAAGCGCAACAACATCGACGATCAGCGTCTGCTTTTGCGCGTGCTGCCCTTCATGATCCCGCTGCCCTACATCGCGTTGCAGGCCGGGTGGATTGTTGCGGAGGTGGGCCGCCAGCCCTGGATCGTGTACGGATTGATGCGCACGTCGGACGCGGCCTCCCCTGTGCAGCCCGGTCAGGTGACCGGCTCTCTGGTGGCCATGGTTCTGATTTACGCCCTGCTGGGCGCGGCGGGTATCTTCCTTATGGTCCGCGCCGCAAGAAAGGGACCGCACAAGGCCTAGCCGTCCAATAAAGGAGAATCGGAATGCTTGAAAGCACTCATCTGTATCTTGCCGGTATCTGGTTTATTTTGTGGGGCGTCCTCTGGGCGGTCTACTTTGCCCTGGACGGCTTTGACTTTGGCGTGGGAACGCTCCTGCCGTTTTTGGCCAAATCCGAAGAGGAAAAACGGATCATGCTCAACTCGGTGGGTCCGTTTTGGGATGGCAACGAAGTCTGGCTCATCGCGGCCGGCGGCGTGACCTTTGCGGCTTTTCCCTTTGCCTATGCCGTGATGTTCAGCTGGCTGTATACGCCGTTGCTGCTCCTGCTGTTTGCCTTGATTTTGCGCGGGGTTTCCTTTGAGTTCCGCAGCAAGATCGAAAGTCCGGCCTGGAAAAAGGTCTGGGACACCTGCCAGTTCCTGGGCAGTGTGTTGCCCTCCATCCTGCTGGGCGTGGCCTTTGCCAACATCTTCCAGGGGCTGCCCTTCAACGCGGACTACGTGAACCCGGGCGGCACCCTGGAGCTGCTCAATCCTTACGGTCTGGCCGGGGGCGTGCTCTTTTTGGTCATTTTCGTGACCCACGGAGCCATCTGGCTGGCCGTGCGCACCGAGGGTGCGTTGCAGCAGCGGGCCGTGAACGTGGCCACCAAACTGTGGCCCGTGTTGCTGGTGCTGGTGTTGGTATTCCTGGCCTGGAGCTGGGTCGGCACCAAGCTGTTCAGCAACTATCAGCAGTACCCTGTGTTGTTCCTGCTGTTGGCCCTGCCCGTGGGCGGATTGCTGCTTATGCGTGTGTTCATGGCTGCTGGCAAGTGGTGGAAGGCCTGGTTTTCTTCCCTGGCGTTCATCATCGGCACCACCATGTTCGCGGTGGTGGGGTTGTTCCCGGCCATTATGCCTGCCAGTCCGAACCCCCAGTACAGCGTGACCATTCACAACGCGTCTTCGTCCGAGTTGACGCTGTCGATCATGCTCGGCGTGGCCCTGGTGTTTGTACCCCTCGTCATCGCGTATCAGGCGTGGGCGTATAAGACCTTTGCCTCCGCTCCCGTGGGCGAGGATGACATCGAGTATTAGAAGCCTTTGAGGGGGCAATGCGGTTGCGGCTTGAGCCGGGCCGCGCTCCCGCTTGAATGTCTTGAACGAATCAAAAGGAACGCCGGGGACTCCAAGTGGAGTTCCCGGCGCTTTTCGTGCCGAAGAGGGACCGGGATGCCGGTCGAGGATCAGGATTGCTCCAGAGGATGCTTCCGCCGGATGTAGTAGCGGTAGTACCCGGCGAGATTGCTGCACAGGAACAGGGATTCCAGCAGCACGGCACCGGGGGAACCGGCCAGCACGTTGTGAACGATCCAGACAACGGTTCCGGCCATCATGACCAGACGCAGCTTTTTGTCCGTGTTGCAAAACACGGCGGTGGTGTGCAGCAGGGAACCGGCGCAGCTCATCAGGCTGAGCATGCCTTCATAGGTCAGGGCCGTGGCCGCCAGGGTCAGGACCAAAAAGACTTCCATGGTGCGTTTGGAGTTGCGAAACAGCCCCACCAAATAGCGAATGGCGGACAGCATCATGAGCAGCCCGGCCGTGGAATGACCCAGCATGAAAAAGTGAATGGCCGTGAGCGTCACCGAGACGAACAGACAGATCAGGATGCGGTTGCGCCGTTTAAACTGAAAGGAAATCGCATCGGAAATGATCGCGAGGCAGACAAGGATTTGCGAGAGTGTATAGAGGGACATGAGGCATTCTCTGACAACAGTTGCAGGGGTTGGATGATCCGTCGTTCAAGGCGGTTCGGGCCGAATGTGGCGCGGCGTCGATCCCGGGCAGGGGGGGCGGACCAAGTGGTGTGTGTAAGGCCCAGGGTGCCGTTGCAAAAGGTCACTCTTGGGGAAGATGCGGGAAATGGCAAGCAAATCCCGTGGAAATATGGCGTTGTTCCACTGCTTGGAACGTGGGGACGGCTAAAACGCTGTTTTCTCGGAAACAGCGACCGGGAATGGTGGATGGATTGGTGAAGAAAAGCCGTGGGTCTGGGGTTGCCCCGTGCGTGGGATGCGGCGGTCAGACGTATTGTGCGGCCGCATGAGCCGAGGACCAGGCCCATTGCAGGTTGTAGCCGCCCAGGTCGCCGGTGACGTCGAGCAGTTCACCGATGAGGAACAGGCCGGGGAGTTCTCGGCATTCCATGGTCTTCGAGGAGACAGCGCGGGTATCCACGCCGCCTGCGGTCACTTCGGCCCGGGCCAGTCCCTCGGTGCGTGCGGGAACGCGCTCCATGCGTTGCAGCCGCTGGACCACGTCGCGTATCCCGGCGTTGGAGAGCTGGCAAAGCGGTGCGCTCGATAGCTCGGCAGGCAGCAGCGTGGCGGCCACCCGAGCCGGGATCAAGCTGGCAAGGTGTTTTTTGAGCTTGGTCCGTGCGGTGCGGTGCTCGCGAAGGTGCGCTTCCAGATCCAGGCCGGGCAGAAGATTCAAGGACACGGCGTGTCCTTTGGTCCAATGCAGGGAAAGCCGCAGCACGGCCGGGCCACTGATGCCCTTATGAGTGAAGAGCATGTCGTCGCGGATGCAAAGACCGTTGGTTTCCAGCTCCACAGGCAGGCTCACTCCGGCCAGTTCGCGGCACATGGTCTGATCTTTCGGCGGCAGGACCAGCGGCACCAGGGCCGGGCGCGGGGGAATCACGCGCAGACCAAAGCCCGAGGCAAGGGTCAGTCCCAGGTCCGTGGCTCCGGCGTCGGGCCAGGAAGGACCGCCAAGGGCCAGCACCAGGGAATCGCAGGTCATGTCTCCTTTGTCCGTGCGGACCAGATAGTGGTTTGCCTGGCGTTCGGCATGGCGAATGCGCGTCCGAGGGTGGATCTGCACCCCGGCCTGAATGCAGGCTTGTTCCAGCCTCCGGGCCAGGGCGGGCGCTCCCAGGTCGCAAAACAGCTGTCCAGGGTTTTTTTCCTCGTATCCTAACCCCAATTCCGCCAGCAGGCCCACGGCGTCCCAGGGGGTGAAGCGGGCCAGGGCAGAGGTGGCAAAGGCGGGGTTTTCCGAGGCATAGTCCCGGGCGGTCGCTTCCAGGTGCGTAAAATTGCACCGTCCGCCACCTGAAATACGGAGTTTGCGCGCGGTGACCGGGCCATGATCCAGCACGGTCACACTCCGGCCCCGGCGTGCCGCGAATAGAGCGCAACACAGCCCGGAAGCGCCGGCCCCGAGGATGAGTACGTGATGATGGAGCATGCACGGGCTGTACCCGAACCCGCGCCGCCCTGTCCAGGCCGGGACGCTGCTATTTCCTTTGGGGCGGGAATCTGGTAGCGGAAAAGAAACGTCCGTGCCCGAATGCGCGGGAGGAGTAAGGAGGAAGCTATGGATTATTTTTGGTTTCTCACGGGAGTGGTTTTGACCATCGCGGTCATCGCCTTTATTAAGTGTTCCTCGCTGGAAGACTAGCGAACCGTTGCGGCATGGCTCCACGCTCCAACGGAGTCCTGGCCGCGGCCGGGTCGGTGGCGGTGCAAATTGCCCTGAACCGGCGGAACAGTTTGTAAACGGCCCCTCGGGGCCGTTCCCGTTTGCATGGGCAGCAAGGCCGCGGCAGAGCGTTGCCAGGCATGCCCGTGGGGTCGAATACACGAGGAGGACAAGTGCGCATTCTTTCCTGGAACGTGAATGGATTTCGAGCCGTCCTGGGCAAGGGCTTTCCCGAGTGGTTGGCCGGATGCGGGGCCGACGTGGTCATGCTGCAGGAGACCAAGGCGCATCCCGATCAGATTCCGGCGGAACACCGCGACCCCGAAGGCTGGATCAGTCATTGGAACTGGTCGCGGGTCAAAAAGGGATACTCCGGAACCGCCGTGTTCACTCGTCGCCCGCCGCTGGCTGTGGATACGGGCCTGCCGGACGAGCGGTTCCAGGGTGAGGGCCGGGTGCAGCGCCTGGAGTTTGAGGATTTTCACCTGCTGAATATTTATTTCCCCAATGGGCAGATGCGTCAGGAACGGCTGGATTTCAAAATGGCCTTTTATGACGAATTTTTGCGCTATGCTGAGGAGCTGCGTCGCACCAAGCCCGTGGTGGTGGGCGGCGACTTCAACACCGCGCACACGGAAATTGATTTGAAGAATCCTAAGTCCAATGCGGAACGCTCCGGATTCCTGCCCATGGAACGGGCCTGGATTGATTCGTTCATTGACGCGGGATACGTGGACACCTTCCGGCTTTTTACTCCGGAGCCGCACAACTATACCTGGTGGTCCTACCGCTTTAACGCGCGAAAGAACAACGCGGGATGGCGCATCGATTATTTCTTCGTGTCCGAGGAATTGCGGAACAAGGTGACCGAAGCCTGGATCGAGTCGGACGTGTATGGATCCGACCATTGTCCCATCGGGGTGGATATCCGGCCCTGACCAGGCGCAACCTGCCTGCCTGCGATAAAGGCGGCCGTGCCGTTTCCGCGGTCTGCCCGTGGCGCACGTTTTTCTGCGCAATCATGCTGTTTTGAGGCTGTTTCCATTTGGAAACGGCCTTTTTTTGTGCGAGCTGCCTGTGTCTATGTGCTCAAACGCGTCTTGTTTCGGTTCTGCCCTATTTTTTGGGCCGCTTTACCGTCTGTTGAGAACGATTCAAAGCGGCAGACTGGATAATAGTTAGTGAACAACGTTTAAAACCATCTTAGATTTATGTTTTGCTGACGAATCTTCAGCCTTCGGGGAGCCAAGGTTGCAATTTTATGGCGATTGGCTTATTGCAGTTCACTCAAATTCTAATAGTTTCTTTTTCTTACCTTTTATTGAGAGGTTTTCATGCGTGGTTTGTTGTCGCGATTGTTCCCACTGCTCTCGTTGACGCTGTTGTTGGTTGCGTCGCCCGTTTGGGCCGGTGACGCTTCCCTTGGTCCCGCCAATGCGGATTATTTCGGCTTTTGGACGCTGATTCCTCCGTTGGTGGCTATTTCTCTGGCTTTTATCACCAAAAATGTGATCCTGTCGTTGTTCATTGGCGTCTTTTCCGGCACATTCATGCTGGAGGCCAAGGGCTGGGCCATTTACGACGGGTTGGTACAGGGGTTCTTGCGTCTGACCGGAGAAATCCTGTCCTCCCTGGCCGACCCCTGGAATGCCGGAATCGTGCTGCAATGTCTGGCCATCGGCGGGCTGATCGCCCTGATTTCCCGCATGGGCGGCGCCAAAGCCATTGCCGAGGCGCTGGCGCGCAAGGCGAAAAGCCCGCGCAGCTCCCAGTTCGTAACCTGGCTGCTCGGCCTGTTCATCTTTTTTGACGACTATGCCAACTCCCTGACCGTGGGACCGATCATGCGCCCTGTCACGGACCGGATGCGCATTTCCCGCGAAAAACTGGCGTTCCTGATCGACGCTACCGCAGCTCCCATTGCGGGCATCGCCCTGATTTCCACCTGGGTGGCCTACGAAATCGGCCTGATTCGCGACGGCTACCAGATCATCGGCATCGACGCCAACGCCTACGGCGTGTTTGTGGAAACCATTCCCTATCGGTTCTACAACATCTTGATCCTGGCGTTTGTGGTGGCGACGTTCATCTTCCTGCGGGAGTTCGGTCCCATGTATAAGGCCGAGCGCCGCGCCCGCACCACGGGCGAACTGCTTGAAAAAAATGCCAAGCCCATGGTTGCGGATGAGGCCACCAAGCTGGAGCCGGAACCGCACGTCCAACTGAGCATCTGGAATGCCATTATTCCCATCGGCACGCTCATTGTGGCGGCATTCCTGGGCTTTTATTTCAATGGGTACAACGCGGTCATGGGGGGCGGCGATCCGGCCCTGGTGACGCTCCTGAGTGATTCCCCCATGAGCTTTACAGCCATCCGCGAGGCGTTCGGCGCTTCCGACGCCTCGGTGGTGCTTTTCCAGGCCGCGTTGATCGCCGGGTTGGTGGCCATCTTCATGGGCGTGAGCAAACGGATATTCACCCTGGAAAAGGCGCTGAATATCTGGGTACACGGCATCAAATCCCTGAACATCACGGCCGTGATTCTGCTGCTGGCCTGGTCCCTGTCCGGCGTGATCAAGGAATTGGGTACGGCCTCCTATCTGGTGGCGGTGCTTTCCGAGGCCATTCCCGGCTGGCTGCTGCCCAGCATCATTTTTGTGATGGGATCGCTCATCTCCTTTGCCACGGGAACGTCCTACGGCACCATGGGCATCATCATGCCGCTGGCCATCCCCCTGGCCTTTGCCGTGGAGCCGAGTCACAGCTATGTGGTGCTCAACGTGGGCGCGGTGCTCACGGGCGCCATCTTCGGCGACCATTGTTCGCCCATATCGGACACCACGATCCTGTCGTCCATGGGATCGGCTTGCGACCACATCGACCATACCAAGACCCAGCTCTTCTACGCCTTGAGCGTGGCAGTGGTTTCCATTGTTTTCGGGTACATTCCCGCGGGCATGGGCTACTCGCCGCTCATTGTTCTGCCCGTGGGGCTGGCGGCTATTTTTGCGTTGGTTCGTTTTGTGGGCCGCAAGGTCTGATTCCTCCTGTACCTTTGAACCGTTTGCAGCGTCCCCTGACGGAATGTCCGTTGGGGGACGTTTTTTTTACGGATAAAAAAATAAGTTATGTGTGATGGGAAAGACAATGCTACGGGATGTAAGGTGTTTTCGGAGCGGATGAAACAAAACCCCGTAAGCCGGTAAAGAAAATGGTGGTTATACCATCAGATTTACTGACACGACCCGCCGGCTCTGCTACAAAAGAGACAATCGGAAATGGTCTATGAAATCCGCGCAAAGCGGGTGTGAGGGCATCCAGGATCACGAGGGGCAGAGATGAAAAAATTTAGATTGTTGTTTCAGATCATGCTGTCGGTATGCAGCATGGTCGCTGTGGTGTTTCTCATCTACGCGGCGGTTACCGTGACGGAAACCCGCACGCTGGCTGTGAAAAATGCACAAAAAATCGCCGTGGAAACCGGGGCGCGGTTCGGCAACGAAGTGAAGCTGAACATTGAAAAAGCGTTGGTAGCGTCCGAGACCCTTGCGGGGGTGTTGGAGGCCATGGCCGCCAATCCGGATACCGTTGACCGCGACGTGATCGACGAAATGCAGCTGCAGCTTTTGCGCGGGGAGGACATGTTCTACGGGGTGCAGGTCGTATTCGAGCCAAACGCCCTGGACGGCAAGGACGCGCTCTACAGCAACTATAATGAATGGCATGATGAGAGCGGGATCTATTCGCCGTATTTCTACAAAACCGGCGGTGAGTTCAAGGGCGTGAACCTGACCCGCGAACGCGTTATGACCCGGGAATGGTACTTGGTGCCGAGAAACGACAACCGTCCGGTGCTCACGGAGCCGTATTATACGGAAGTGGCCGGCGGGGTGACCATGTCCACGGTGACGGTGCCTATTTTTCGGGACAGCAAATTCATCGGGGCCACAGGGTTCGATTTTGTGCTCAGCACCTTCCAGGAAATGGTCCAGGACGTGAAACCCTTTGATGAAGGATTCGCCTTCCTGGTTTCGCACAAAGGCTACATCGTGGCCCATCCGAACAAGGAATTCGTGGGCCAGAACATTATGGATGTAGCCCAGGGCGACTATAAGCAATGGCTGACCAGCGTGCTCGGCAAAGACGAGCGAAGCATGCGGGAAGTCGTTTCTCCCAGCACTGGGCTGGAATCATATTATCTCTATGAACCCATTCACATTTCCGGAGTCCCCACCCCCTGGTACATGGGCATCGTCATCCCCATGCACAAGATTACGGAAGAGGCGGACGGGATTCTTTGGCTGAACGTCTATTTGGGTGTTGGCTCGTTGCTCCTGCTCATCGGTATCATCTATCTGGTGGCCCGCAGCATTGCCAAACCCATCGTCCAGATCACCGAGGTAACGGAACGCATCGCCCAAGGCGACCCGGATTTGAGCCGGGAGCAGGCCGCGGCCCTGGACCGCATGAGCCATTGGGGCGACGAAACCGGTGTGGTCTCTCGCGCGTTTATTTCGCTTCGCAACTACATCGTCGGCAAGATCGACGAAGCCAAACGAATCGGGGACGGAGATTTGACCCTGGATGTGGTTCAGGCGTCCGAGCGGGATGCCCTGGGCAAGGCATTGCAGGGCATGGCCGATAACCTCAAGAATCTGGTGGCCAACATCCGCACCAGTTCGGAGCAGGTGGCCAGCGGATCGGACGAGATTTCCAAGTCCAGCCAGGCACTCTCCCAGGGAGCCACGGAACAGGCTTCCTCACTGGAAGAGATCACCAGCTCGGTGACGGAAATCAGCTCCCAATCACGCAACAATGCGGACAACGCCAGAGAAGCCAGCCGCATCGCGGCCGGTGCGCGTGATTCGGCCCAGCAGGGCGCGGACGAAATGACCGCCATGCAGGAGGCCATGCGGGAAATCAATGAATCCAGCCAGGCCATCAGCAAAATCATCAAGGTCATCGACGAAATCGCATTCCAGACCAACTTGTTGGCACTCAACGCGGCAGTTGAGGCGGCCCGGGCCGGTCAGCACGGCAAGGGGTTTGCGGTGGTGGCCGAAGAGGTCCGCAACCTTGCGGGCCGGAGCGCCAAGGCCGCACGCGAGACCGCTGAATTGATCCAGGGATCCGGCTCCAAGGTGGAGCGCGGTTCCGAGATTGCGGAGCGCACCGCGTCCTCATTGGGGGAAATTGTGGAATCCGTGAGCAAAGCCGCGGACCTTGTGTCCGAGATCGCCAGCGCCTCCACGGAGCAGGCGGAAGGAATCTCCCAGATCAACCAGGGCTTGAGTCAGATTGATCAGGTCACCCAGCAGAACACGGCCACGGCCGAGGAAACCGCTTCTTCGTCCGAAGAGCTTTCCGCACAGGCCGCCACGTTGCGTAAGCTTCTGACCCAGTTCCGCGTGGACGAGGGGACCAGAACCTATACCGCCACCTCGCAACCGCCGCAGCCTTTGCCGTCGGGCGGGTATGGCGAATATGACGACGAGTCCCCGGATCAGGCCGACATGGGCAGCGGCTGGCCCGAGGAGTAATCCCGAGAGGGCAGCACAGGGAGGATAAGCCTGCGTGCCATGTTGCGTGGGCGTTCCCCAAAAAATCGGGCCGGAATCATGTTGATTCCGGCCCGAGCTTGTTTACGAACCGCAGACTTGGAAAAACAGTGGTCGATCAGCGCAAGGGAACGGGCGGGGTGCGCAGCTGGCCCACGATCCAGTCCAGAAAATTCTTCAAGTCTGCTCCCTCCAGATTGTACTGGGAGCTTTTGCACAGGAAATTGACGTTGTTGGCAAAGGCCTTGCCGATATCCAAGGGGTTTTCCTCCTCGGTGCGGCCGTAGCGGTAGCCCTGATGCCCGATGCCGATGAGCACGAAATTGACCTGGGCGCGGGAAACAGGCAGCCCCTTGGCCCGGCAGCGGTCGCGCACGTTTTTGGAGGTGCGCGTCAGGCTGAAGCCGTTTTCCGAAACTTCCTCGGCAATGGTTTCAAACAGTCCTTTGTAGTGTTCCGGCAGCAGGTAGGGTGCGTCCGTGAGCTCGTGAACCTTGCGGGCCACGCGTGCCAGTTCCGGCGCTCGGTCATGGAAGATGTCGTGGCCGGTTTCCTTGTTGAAGTCGTGCCGCAGGGGGTCGTACACGTAGCCGGGAAAGGTCCAGTAGACTTCCAGCCCGTTCATATCCAGCTGGGCCAACAGCGTGGAAAATTTTTCATGTCCGTACCAGTCGTTGGACTGGCCGAATTTTTCGGCCAAACCGCTTTGCACTTCCTGGGCCAGAGGCGCGAACGGAACCGGGTAGCGGAATTCCGCCACCATATCCCGGATGATGCGGCGCGCCTCGGCATAGATAAGGCGCTGTTGTTCCTGGTTGGCGGAGGGAGCGTCCGGCTCGCCGAATCCCAGCCCCTGGGAGGCGAAGGCTTCCCGGTCCACGAGGTGCGTGCTGGCGGAAATGTAGGCCAGGGAGGTAAAGCCCGTGGAAAGCACGGTGGTCATGCGATCGTATTGGCGCAATTTGATGAGCACGGGGGTGAAGTCCGCATCGCCGGAAAGAATCATGAACTCGTCGTAATGGATGGGGCTGTTCAGGGCTTCAAGGATGTCCATGACCATGTGGATGTCGGTGCTGGTCTTCCCCTGCTGGGTCAGGGGCGGGCAGTCCACCACCTCAAAGGCGGCCTTGACCAGAAAGGGGCGGTATTCATGAAACGCCTGGGGATTCATGTAGGCCTTGCGCACGATGATGCGGCGGGGCGCCACCTGGCTGCCGTCAGCGCAGGGGATGCAGCCCAGCCCTTGGCCGGCGGTGCTGTGCCGGGTCATCCAGCGGACCCACTGGGTCGGGTAGCGGGCAAAGGTCTGGGCCCATTCCGGATCCACCTCCTGAAGGGAGGAGAAAATGTTGTCGAAGTCCACGAACATGGCGGTGCGCAATTGGTCGGGCGGAAAAGCTGACATGCGAAGTTTCCTTGCAGGGGTTGTTCCGATGGTCAGAACAAATACGTTTTTTTATCAGTTTTGACAATGCGAAACGAAAACAGTGGGGATTGGGGAGGAAACGAAAAACGCCGCCCCGTTTCCCGTTCGGGAATATTCCGTCGGGGCGTGGGCGGCGGTATGATCAAAAAACGCGGACAGGCTCCGGTCAGCTGACGATTCGCTGCATGAATTTCAGCAACGTGATTCCGGTGCGGAAAAATCCACATCCGAATGTCTCAACGCTCACGCCGTTCCTCGCGGCGTGGCTGCCGGCCGGTGTTCCACGGGGCGACACATTTAGAATCCGTAATCAAACGTCTCCACCACACCGGCGGTGCGGGCGCGGGAGGCATCCATGGTGGCGCGCAGGTCGGCCTTATACTGCTCCAGATCCAGTTCGCGTCCAGCCACGCCGCAATCCATGGCTGCCTTGGCCACGGCCGGAGCCACAGTGGTGAGCACACGCGGATCCAGCGCCTTGGGGATGATGTAGTCGATGCCGTATTCCAGTTTGTCCACACCGTAGGCCGCGGCAATGTCCGGGGGGCAAGGCTCTTTGGCGAGGCCGGCCAGGGCTTGGGCCGCCGCTATTTTCATGTCTTCGTTGATCACCGAGGCGCGGCAGTCCAGAGCGCCGCGGAAGATGAAGGGGAAGCCAAGCACGTTGTTGACCTGGTTGGGGTAGTCGGAGCGTCCCGTGGCCATGATGCAGTCGGGCCGGGCCGTTTTGGCCACGTCGTAGGGGATTTCCGGGTCCGGGTTGGCGCAGGCGAAGATGATGGGGGAGTCGGCCATGGATTTGACCATCTCCGGGGTGAGCATGTCCTTGACCGAAAGGCCCAGGAAGCAGTCGGCCCCTTTGATCACCTCGGTCATGGGACCGTGGTCCGCGTCTTGGGCAAAGTGCTGCTTGTGCTCGTTCAGATCGGTGCGGCCCTTGTGCAGCAGGCCTTTGGAATCGAACATGAACACGTTTTCGCGGCGTACGCCCATGGCTTCGTAGAAGCGCGTGCAGGCAATGGCGCCAGCGCCCGCGCCCGAAACCACCACCTTGATCTCCTCAATTTTCTTGCCGGAGATGTCCAGGGCATTGACCAGACCCGCTCCCGAAATGATGGCGGTGCCGTGCTGGTCGTCATGGAAGACCGGAATGTTCATTTCCTGAATGAGTCGTCGTTCAATTTCAAAGCATTCCGGAGCTTTGATGTCTTCCAGGTTGATGCCGCCAAAGGTTGGCTCCAGCAGTTTGCAGAAGTTGACCACCTCGTCAACGGACTGGGTGTCGATGTTCAGGTCATAGACATCGATGTCCGAAAAGATTTTAAAAAGAACGCCCTTGCCTTCCATAACCGGTTTTCCGGCCTTGGGACCGATGTTGCCCAGGCCGAGAACGGCAGTTCCGTTGGAAACCACGGCCACCAGATTGCCCCGGTTGGTGTAGGTGTAGACCTGTTCCTCGTCCGCGTGGATGGCGCGACAGGCCTCGGCAACGCCCGGGGAGTAGGCCATGGAAAGGTGCTTTTGCGTGGTGCAGGGCTTGATGGACATGACTTCGAGCTTACCCTTCCGTTTCGCGGAATGGTATTCCAGTGCTTCTTCTTTGGTGAACAGCGCCATGTGTCGCGGCCTCCATACGTGTGTTGATTGTGATTGATCCGGGAATGACCTTGCGTAGATCGCACAGCGCGGTACGTCAACCCCATGGCCGTGTTGTGGGGGGCGGAATTACCGCCCCCCATTGCCGTGAATGTCGGATTACCAGACAGTTGCGAACCGTCGTTGTTTCGCCTGAAACCGTTATGCGGTGGCCAGGCGCGCATCCCGGATGTTTTTGGACTTTTGCAGCAGGTACACGCCAAAGCACACGCCGATGCCCGCAAGGTCCGTGAGCCGGTTGGGATGGTAGCACATGAATGTTCCGGCCGCGAAAAGGATCCACTCGTACCACGTGGTGCGCCGGATCATATAGCCCATGGTCAACGAGGAAAAGGCGATGGTGCCGATGATGGCGCTGCCAAAGGCCAGCAGGATTTCCGATGTGGTTCCGTGGAGCAGGATCGCCGGTTCATAGGCGAACAGGAACGGCACCACATAGAGGAGCTTGGCGAATTTGAAGGCGGTCCAGCCTGTTTTCCAGGGATCGGCTCCGGCCACGGCCGCCCCTGCGTACGCGGCCACGCACACTGGTGGCGTGATGTTCGAGTCCTGACTGAACCAATAGACGATCATGTGTGCCGCTATCAGGCCGTAGGCGATTTGTCCGGGTTCTGCCACGGGGTAGACCCCGGCCAGCAGGAACAGCTCGTTCAGCGCGGGTACGGCCAGCACTGCCACGATCAGGTAGGAGGCGGTCACAGGAACGCCCATACCCAGCACCAGGGAGGCAATGCCGATGAGCAGGATGGCGATGGGCAGCTGGAGCATGTCGGGCACGCTGGTGGCCATGGCGATAATGATGTCCGAGAATTTCAGACCGATGCCGGTTTTGGCGATGGTGCCGACGATGATGCCGATGACGCCCACGGTGGCACCGATGACCAGGGTGTTGCGCGCTCCCAGGATCATGGCCTCCCAAATTTGTTTGGGACCCATGCGGTATTCCTTGTCCAGCCAGGAAATCACGATGCAGGACATGGTGGCCCAGAACGCGGAGGCACCCGGGGAATAGCCCTTGAGCATCATGACCACGATGATCACCAGGGGCAGGGATTTGTACCAGTGTTTTTTGAAGATGGACCATGCACCAGGGAATTCTTCGTCCATGAGGCCGCGAATATTATGCTTTTTTGCCTCAAAATGGATCATTGTCAGCACGGAAAGGAAGTAGAGCGCGGCCGGGAAAATGGCCATCTTCATGATCTGGACGTACGGAGTGTTGGTCAACTCGGCCATAAGGAATCCGCCCGCACCCATGATGGGCGGCATGAACATGCCGCCGATGGAGGCGGAAGGCTCAATGGCTCCGGCCACATGGGGACGAAAGCCCGCCCGCTTCATGAGCGGGATGGTGAAGGCACCCGTGGACACGGTGTTGGCAATGGCCGAACCGGACACAGAGCCGAAGAATGCCGAGGCCATGACCGCAACCTTGGCCGGTCCGCCCGTGGTGCGCCCTGCCAGAGCCAAAGGCCAGTCAATGAAGAATTTGCCCACTCCGGATTTTTGCAGGAACGCGCCAAAGAAGATGAACAGGATCACGTAGGTCACCAGCACGTTGGCCATTATGCCGAAGACACCGTCCAGGGAGATGAACAGGGTGATGCCGATGTCGTGGATGCTCAGTCCTCGATGGCCCAGCGCGCCGGGAAAGTACGGGCCGAAATAGCCATAAATGAGGAAGAGCACGCCCGCGATGGTCATGGACCAGCCCAGCACACGGCGACACACCTCAAGGGAGATGAGCAGCCCCACCAGACTTACGGCCAGATCCAGTTCGGTTTCCGCGCCCATGCGGTAGTTCAGGTCGGGAAATTCGATGATCCAATAGCCCACGCAGGCCGTGGCCACGAGAGCCAGGAGGATATCCACCACGGTGGGGCGCTCGCGTTTGGAGCGGGCCATCATGGGATAGCAGAGAAAGACCATGATATACGTGATGAGCACGTATACGCCGCGGTAGTAGTTTGTGGCGGTGGATTGCACCCCCGCGTTGAAATAGTAGAAAACCACCATGGCCACCCCGAGCAGGCTGATGAACAACCCCCACGGGCCGCTGAGTTTGCGGGCGGCCTTGGAATCCTTTTCCATGATTTTTTTGAGCTGGGCTTTTTTCTCGGCGCTCAGCTCTTGTTCGTTCTTGACGGTGTCGGACATCTATCACTCCAGGATGGGGAAGCGGGTACGCGGAAGTCTGGCCCGTTCCATGTGAACGTCCGTTTCAGGCGGTTCGGGAACAGGGGAGGATCGCCAGGCGCCGTGCCGGGCGTCGTTGTCCAGTCCGAAACACCGGAGGACGCGGCGTACCGCGCCCCCGGCGTTGGTGATGCGTTTACTTGAATTCCGAAGGAACCGTGAGGCCGTGCTCTTCCCAGAACTTGACCGCACCGGAATGCAGCGGAACGGATACGCCGTCGATGCCGGTCTCGATGCTCATGTTCTTGGCGGCCTTGTGCGCGGTGACCATGTCTTTGAGTCCCTGCTCGGCAAATACCGCGGCCATGGCGTCGTACACCACGTGGTCGGCGATGCCGGTGTTGGTGCACCAGAGCGCGGAATCCTGGAAGGTGGTCACGGGCTGATCCTGTCCTTCGTAGACGCCGGCCGGAATTTCCACCGGGGTATAGAAGGGGAAGGCGTTATAGAAGCCGGACTTTTTGGCGTCGATGTCCAGGTTCAAGAGCTTCACCGGGGTGCGGGTGGCCGCCTCGATGATGGAGGAGTTGGGGTAGCCCACGAGTACCCAGAAGGCGTCGATCTTGTTGTCGGAGAAGTCGGCAGCGGCCTGGGAGTAGCCCAGGTTGCGCGCTTCCATCTTTTCCCACAGGCCGAGGTGCTTGAAGAACCGTTCGGCCGAGAGCGCGGCGCCGGAACCGGGGTTGCCGATGGCCACGATTTTTCCTTCCAGGTCGTAGGCGGAATCAATGCCTGCATCGGCGCGGACCACGAGCTGGGCCGGAGCGCCGTAGAGGAAGGAGATGACGCGGAGGTTTTCATACTTGGTCTCGTCGTTCACGAGCTGGCCCATGCGTCCCAGATACGCGTCGCCGGAGTAGACGATGCCGAAGTCCACGGAGGCCTTGTCCAGGGTGCGCAGGTTTTCCGCGGAGCCGCCCGAGCCTTTGGGGGAAACATCCAGATGGTCATAGGCGTGGGAAATGATGCTGGACATCTTGTTGGCAAAGAAGTTGAAGGTGCCGCCGGTGGGTCCGCCGCCAAAGGCGAGGTACTGTTTTTCCTTGGCCGGTTCAGCTTGTTGGGCCGTGTCGCCGGATTCCGGGGTGGCCTGCTTTTCCTCACCGCCGCAGCCGGTCAGGGCAAGCAGGGCCAGGGTGAGCGTCAGGGCGATAGTCAAGTGCAGAAGCCGTTTCATTGGGGAACCTCCTTCCAGTCTCCGGGGTATTTGATAACGCCCCCGGACAAGACGTTTTGCACCAGGCTGGGGCCGCGCCGCCCGCTCCCGCGCGGACGGGGCCGGGTTCCGGGGTATAGGGGAACCCGCCAGCCTATCCGGAACAAATAGCAAAGGCGAGAAGGATGGGGAACGAGAAGCTTACTGATTCTTCTGTAAGAAAAATACTTACAGCCTGGAAAAACAGTCCGCTCGTCTGGCTGTAGACGGGCGGACAGGGAGTTGCGCGCTCATCACCCCTATTCCAGGCAAGAGCAGGGAGGGGGAGACTTGCCCTGGCTAGAGCGGCTTTTGCATCACGAACACGGTCTGGGTGTCGCTGATGCCGGTCTGCCCGGTGATCATGGGCGAGCCGGGCAGGAGCACCCCCAGGCAGCCGCAGGCCCGACAGATGCGCTGAAACGCCTTGGACGACAGAAACGTGCAGTGGGAGAGGCAGCGCAGATACCACCAGTCGTGAAGAGGCTCCTTGACCCGGTCCACCCAGCCCGTGGTGCCGATGACCAACCCGCCGGGCCGCACCGTGGCCGCGATGCGCTGCATCATTTCCACGGGGTTGGGGAAGTGTTCAAACACCTCGGTGAGTGTCACCAGATCCATGGACTGCTCGGCCACGGAATCAAAGGGGCGGAAGCGGCGCAGCATTTCCGGCAACAGGGCGTGGTTGAAATGTTCGGCACCGTACCGCTTGGCGGTTTTTTGAAATTGTACGGAAAGGTCCGTGGCATAGGCGTTGAGTTTGTTGTCCAGCATCATGTTGAAGCTTAGCCCCGCGCCGCAGCCGAATACGAGAATCTTGGAACGCAGCGGCAGCTTGAACATCTGCATGAGGTTGGCGGTCATCAGGGTCTCGCGTACCCCCCGGTTCACAATTTCCTTGGTTTTGTTGTTAATGCCCGGCAGCTTGGTCTGTGCCTCTTCTTCCGGGGTGAGGTTGTCGAACCCGGTGTGGAACAGCAAATCGCATTTGGGGCAGCGGTAATAGGGCCGCTTGTAGTCGGCGGGTTTGAAGGACGCCTCCAAAAGCAACTGGCGTTTGCCGGTGCGGTGGAAACTGCGCTGCGCCATGGCGCCGCAGACCTTGCAGGGTACGGTTGAGGCGGAAGCAGTCCCCGGGCGGGCGGTCCGGGGGGCGGTGTTCGATTCTTGGGCGGCGGATGCAAAGGGCATGCGACGACTCCTTTCAATAGGGTTTGCTGGGACCGGCAGGGATAAAGCAAGACCTGTACCGAAAACAGAAAAGTTCTGTTTTAAGCATGAAAGTGGGGGAATCGTAGCGTTTCAAGAGCACGCTGGCCTGCAAGGATCACAAAATGGCGGATTTTTGACGCAGGAAAAAGGTGTTGCGGTCAGACCTCCACCAGACCGTGTTGGATGGCAAAGCGGGAGAGTTCCGCGTTGTTGCGCAGCTCCAGTTTTTTGAGCAGGCGAAAGCGGTAGGTATCCACGGTTTTCACGCTCAGGTTGTACGCCTGGGCGATTTCGCGGTTGGTTTTACCCAGGGCCAGGGCGCGTAGCACCTGGATTTCCCGTTGGGAGAGCGATTCCAGCCGGGAGCGGTGATCCCCGCCACGGGCCATGCGCAAGGCCAGCAGTTCCGCCACTTCCGGTCCGAGGTAGCGTCCGCCGGACATGACCTTGCGGATGGCGCCCACCAGTTCCTCGGGCGCGGAGCGTTTGGTCAGATAGCCCTTGGCCCCGGCAGACAGGGAGCGGACCACGTATTGCTCCTCCTCATGCATGGTCAGCACCAGGATGGGCATTCCCGGCAATTCCTCCTGAAGCTTGGCAATGACCTCCAGGCCATCCAGTCCGGGCATGGAGATGTCCACCACGGCCACGTCGGGCCGGACTTCCAGGGCGTTGGACAGGGCTTCGGAGCCGTCGCTGGCCTCGCAGACCACGCACATATCTCCGGAATCGTCGATGATGCGGCGCAGGCCGCCGCGCACAATGGAATGATCGTCCGCCAGCAGAACGCGGATCATGGATGCAGCCTCCCGATGATGCCCCCATCCAGGGGCTGGGTGTCGTTGGTGGGATCCAGGGGAATACGCAGTCGGATTTCCGTTCCCCGGCCCGGAGCAGAGCGGATTTCCAGCAGGCCTCCGGCCAGCCCGGCCCGCTCCTGCATTCCGGCCAGACCCAGGGTATCGCGGCTCATTGCCTCGGCCAGGTCGAATCCTTGGCCGTCGTCATGCACGCTCAGCCGCAGATGGGTTTCCTCTTGGACGAGGCGTACCACGGTTTCCGTGGCCTGGGAGTGACGCGCCGCATTGGTCAGCGCCTCTTGGGTCACGCGGTAGAGCGCCGTGGCAAGATGTTCCGGCGGATCCGTCACCTCGCCCGCTTCCAGGCGGCAATGGATGCCGGTGCGCCGTTCAAAGTCCGCGGCAAACCATTCCAGAGCGTCCAGCAGTCCCAGGTCGTCGAGCACGGCGGGCCGCAACCGGGTGGCGATGTGCCGCACATCGGAAATGGTGGAATCCACGAGTTCACACATGCCCTGGGAGCGTTCGGCCAATTCGGGATCCAGGCTCCTGGCCCGGTCGCGCAGCCAGACCGCGTCCATGCGCAGCACCGTGAGCACCTGCCCCAACTCGTCGTGCAGCCGCCGGGCAATGGCGGCGCGTTCCCGTTCCTGGCCGGTGAGCACCGAGCCGGAGACCCGGCGCAATTTATCCTGTGCCGCCTTTAATTCGGTGATGTCGATGCCGATGCCGCAGATGCGGGTCAGCTCTTTTTGGGCGTCGAAGATCGGAAACTTGACGGAAAGGTAGGCACGTTCTCCGGCGCTCAGGCGGAAACGTTCTTCCACCCGCACGGGCTGGAGGGTGCTTCTGGCCCGGCATTCCCCTTGTTCCAAGGCCTGGGCAATTTCATTGCCGTGGACTTCCCAGGCGGTGCGGCCCACGATGTCCTCGCCGCGCAGCCCGAATACGGCCTCATAGTGGGGATTGACCAGCACGAACCGGCCGTGGGCATCCTTGATGGAAACCATGGCCGGGGTATTGCGCAGGATGGAGGTGATTTCCCGGGTGCGCTCCTCCACCTGGCGTTCCAGTTCTTCCGAGTAGCGGGCCAGCTGTTCCTTGGCGCGCATGAGCTCCTCTTCTGCGCGCTTACGGGCCGTGATGTCCACGGAAACCGCCACGGAGCGGATCACGTTGCCCTGGCGGTCCCGCTCGGCCGTGGCCGAGAGCAGCACATCCAGTTCGCGTCCGTCCTTGGTGGCGAACTGGTACGGCACGTCGCGGATTTCTCCGGTGCGGAAAAAATGGGGCAGCGCCTGATCCTCGGCGAATCCGCGGGATTTGTTGGTGTGCAGATCCAGGATGCGCATGCCCACGGCTTCCTGACGGGAATAGCCCATGATCTCCACCCAGGCGTCGGAAACCGAGATGATCCGGCCCTGTCCGTCGATGGAGTGCAGCATGGCCGGGGTGGTGTGATACAGGGAGCGGTAGCGCTCCTTGCTGGTCCAAAGTTCGGCCTCCGCGTTTTTGCGTCGTTCGATTTCCCTGGTGGCCAGCATGTAGAGGGCGAAGACGATCAGGCCCACGAGGATGCAGATGACCAGAACCACCGCGCCCGAGGCTCGGAACGAGGCCGTGGGCACTCCCGTGGGAATGGCGTCGAGGTCGCGCAGATAATAGATGCGCCAACCACGGAAGCGGGGCAGTTCCATGCTGGAGGCCAGAAGTTCGCGTCCTTCGTTGTCGCGGGCCAGGCTGTTTTCTTGGTCCAGGGCCAGGCCGGACCAGGACCAGGGACCATTCCCGAACTGCTGGGACGTGCGTACGTCCTGTATTTCTTCGTCGTTGAGCTTGTGCAGGGTGCGCAACCGCCATTGGGGGCGATTGGAACCAAAGATGATGCCCTGGGGCGAGACCAGCAGAACCGTGCCGGGATAGGCTTGGAGAAATTCCTCCTCCATGGCGCGGATGGGTGCCTTGATCACGGCCACGCCCAGAATTTTGCCCGCGCCCGCCGCATACACCGGGTGGCTGTAGTAGGCGCCGCGTACTCCGGAGGCCGCGCCCAGGGCCATGTGCGTGGCGGAGAAGCCGTTCATGGCCTTGATGAAATAGGGGCGATAGTTGAAATTGCGGCCCACAAAGGAGTCAGCCTCATAGCGGTTGCTGGAGGCCACGGTGCGTCCTTCCGCGTCCATGAGGTAGCAGACGTCCGCGGTGAGTACGTTTTTGAAGGTATCCAGCAGGGCGTTGGCCCGGGCCAGGGCCGAGGCTGAGTCGTTCTCCAGGGCGCGCCGTAGTTCCGGCAGGCCGGAGAGCGCCTGGACGGGTTGCAGGTTTGCGGAAAGGTAGGAGGAGAGCTGGTCCGTGATCATGCGGGCGCGGGAGTGCGCCTCAATGCGGGCCTCCTGAAGCGTGGCCTCCTTGAGGGACGCATAATAGAGGTAGCCGCCGAGAAAGGTGGATGTCAGCACCAGGATGCTGAGGGCGAAAAGAATGACGCGCAGCTTCATGAGGGATCTCCGGAATCGGCGCAGGATAGCGCAAAACCCTGGTGGGGGAAACCTGTCTTGTGGGGGTTTTCCCGGTGGGGGGCGGGCATGCGTCAGCGAACCACGGGAAGCTCCGCCCAGGAGGTGGTGAAGCGTTGGGAGAGGGCTTCCCGGCGCATGTGCCAGGGCTTGGGACCAAGACCGCTTCCCGCGAAGCGCAGGGTGTTCCGGCCGAAGCGCTGATTCACATCGTCCATGGCGTGCATGAGCTGTCGGCGGTGCGCGGTTTCTTCCGTGTCGTCCATATCCTGAAAGGTGAGCTGCCGTTGTCCGGGCCGCACCAGATCCAGGAGCAGTACACCCACTTTTTGATATTTATAGCCCGACCGGAAGATGGAGCGCAGGATGCGCAGGGCTGCTTCCTGGATGTCCGGGGTGAAGTCCGTGGGCGTGGACAGGGGCAGGCAGCCGCTGTTGGCGTATTGGGGGTCGTGCATGTGGCGGTTCGTGGCCAGAAAAACCTGTACCGCACCGGCTTCCAGGCCGCGTTGCCGCAGCTTTTCCCCGGCCCGTTGCACATAGGCGCAGAGCGCTTCCTCCAGGTGGGCCTGTTTGGTGATGCGGGTGCCGAAGGAGCGGGAGCAGGTCAGGCTTTTGGCGTCCGGAGGATTTTCTTCCATGTCGATGGCCGGAATGCCGCGTAGTTCCAGCATGGTATGCAGGCCGCGTACTGTAAGTGTTCGCCGGACCCAGTCCCGTGGTTGCCGGGTCAGGTCCAGGGCCGTGTGCAGGCCCAGGGCGCGAAGTTTACGGGCGTTGCGTCCGCCGATGCCCCAGACGTCTTCCAGATCCAGGCGCGCCAGCTCGTGGCGGATGTCGCGGGAGTCGTCCAGGAGCCGGATGCCGCTTTGGGTGTGCTTTTTGGCCAGTCGGTTGGCTACCTTGGCCAGGGTTTTGGTGCGTGCCAGGCCCACGCAAACGGGAATGCCGGTCCATTGGCCCACCGTGGCGCGGATTTTTCGGGCCAGGCAAAGCAGTTCGCGGGTGTCGGCATGGCGGAGCACCAGGAAGCTTTCGTCGATGGAGTAGTTTTCCATTTCCGGAGAAAATTGTTCCAGCACCCGCTGGACCCGGGCGGACATGTCCCCGTACAGCGCATAATTGGAGGAAAAGACCCGTACGCCATGGGTCTTGAAGAACGCAGCGCGTCGGAACGCGGGTTCGCCCATACCGATGCCCAGGGCTTTGGCCTCGTTGGAACGGGCGATGACGCAGCCGTCATTGTTGGAAAGCACCACCACGGGCCGCCCTTCCAGCGCCGGATTGAACACACGTTCGCAGGACACGTAGAAGTTGTTGCAGTCCACCATGGCGATGCAGGGCGCGGTCATCGGAATCTCCGCACCATGCCCGTAACCACACCCCAGATGTGCAGGTCGCGTCCTTCCTGTATTTCAATGGGTTGGTATTGGGGATTTTCCGGGGCCAGAACATACGTCTCACCCTGTTGCAGCAGCCGTTTGACCGTAAGCTCGCCGTCCAGAACAGCCACCACGATCAGGCCGGGTCGCGGTTCCCGGGAGCGGTCCACCACGAGCACGTCCCCGTCGTGAATGCCCGCGTCGAGCATGGAGTCGCCGCTCACCCGGACCATGAACGTGGCTGCGGGATTGTTC
The DNA here is from genome assembly GCF_900167125.1 of Paucidesulfovibrio gracilis DSM 16080. NCBI lineage: Bacteria > Pseudomonadati > Thermodesulfobacteriota > Desulfovibrionia > Desulfovibrionales > Desulfovibrionaceae > Paucidesulfovibrio > Paucidesulfovibrio gracilis. The sequence continues at coordinate 457,407 of NZ_FUYC01000001.1, read as the reverse complement.
ACAAGGTATTCGTTGAGGTCCAGGGCCGTTTCCACATAGTCTTCGGCTGGGGAGGGAAAACCAGCGGAAATGGATTCCAGGAACAGTGGAGTCCGCGTGCAGGGAGCGCTTTCATTCACGGCGCGGGCGAATACGTCCACCCGGCCGGACGCGGTGTTGTGAACGTTGGAAAGGTCGGTGGGTTGCATTGCGGTTGATTCCTTGGACGTGGTTGCTGCCAAAGCAAATTAGCATACCCGGAACCGGCCCACAATGGGGCGGCCGACCGCGGGCGGTGCGGACTTTACAAGTCGGGCGTGCTGGGACAAATTGCCGGAGGTTCGGGGCAGGCACCCGGTACGGCGGGCGAAAAGGACGACGGCTTGAGGATATCCTGCCGGAAGCGGGCGTTTTTTATTTTTTATAGCGGGCAAGCCTGCCCGTATGCATTGCATTTCATCCGGGAGCGGCACGCAGACCGCACCCGAATTGCGCGGAGGGCGCATATGTTGGATTCGGTACGCGTGGTACTGTTTGAGCCGAAATTTCCGGAAAACGTGGGGTCCGTTGCCCGGGCCTGTTTGAACATGGGGGTCTCGGATCTGGTGTTGGTCAATCCGCACCGCTTCGACCTGGACAAGGCCTTGCCCCTGGCCACGGCGCATGCCGCGGACATTCTCAACTCGGCCAAGGTGGTCGCAACCCTGCGCGACGCGCTGGACGGGTGCGAGGCCGCCTACGGAGCCACGGCGCGTACCGGAGGCTGGCGCAAGGGGATTATGTCACCTCCGACCCTGGCTTCGGCCGTGGAGGAGCGCCTGCGTCGCAACGCCCGGGTCGCCTTGGTCTTTGGTCCCGAGGATCGGGGGCTGACCAATGCGGAAACCAGTCTTTGCACCGCCCTGACCACCATTCCCACCAATTTTCAAGGGACGTCGTTGAACCTGGCCCAGGCCGTGGTGGTGCTCTTGTATGAATGTTTCAAGACCGCCCAGGAGCAGCCTTTTGAACCCGCGCACCAGCCCCGGGAGCGCGGCTGCACCGTGGCCGAGCGCGAACGGCTCTACCAGGAACTGCAACAGGCGCTGCTGGACGTGGATTTTCTCCGGGAGCAGGACGCGGATTACAAGATGATGTCCATGCGCCGTATGCTGGGGCGGTTGGACCTCAAGCGGGATGAATTCAACATGCTCATGGGCGTGTGCCGCCAGATGCGCTGGGCTGCGCGTCGGGCGGGCCTGACCGGGGAGTGAACCGCCCGGAGCCGGGGCGCGTGGTGACGGACCGGCTCCGGTGCCGCGTTTCGCGGATGGTTAGAAAAAGTTTCCGCCCTGCGGCGAAACCGTGAAGCGTACCAGCCGGGCATTGTCGGTCTCGTCCGTCTCCCGGATCATGTCGTCGAAGTCCACGATCACGGCCAGGGTGTGCGGCCCGGTGGCAATGTCCCGGGGCAGCAGCACCGTACCCTGACTGCCGTGGATGGCCCCGGCTCCAATGGATTGGATCATCTGCCGGTCCGGGCATTGGTCCGGAACGGCGCGGCCCGTGTCGTCCACAATGCAAAAGGCGATGAACAGCGGTCCCACTTCCTGGCCGCCGGTGTTGCGCACGGAAAAGGGAACCAGCATGGCCTGATCCGGGGCAACGGTTCCCTGCTCAACAGAGGCGTCCACCACCAGCAGGTTGACGGGTGTTTCCGGGGAAACGGGCGCAGCGTCCGTACCCGAGTTTGTCGGCGCGGAGGCATCCGGAATCGGGGAGCCGTCGGAGGCAGGTACTGTGGGTGAGGACGGCAGGCTCGTGGTTCCGGTGGACGGGGTTGCTGCCAGGCCAGGTGCGGCGTCGCCCACGGTGAAGGGAGCCGTGGTGGTCCCCGGTGTGGCAGCGAAGCGGGCATTGGCCCGCAGGGGAGCGGCTCCGGCCTTTTGGGGGATGGCCACAAATTGGCCCGGTCCCAGGGGCGTATTCGCCGGCAGGCGGAGCGCCACCTTGGAGTGCAGGGGCTGCCCCGGTTCCAGGCAGAGCACCAGCGTGTCCGTGAGGGGCGGGCCGGTCAGGGTGGAGGAGCCGGCGGGCGTGAAATAAAATCGTACATAAATATTTTTGGCTGTGCTGCTGGTCTGGTTTTCCAGAGTATAGTTCAACAGCAGCCTTCCGCCCGGGGCTTGGGCCGTTCGGGAGGGGGACAGGTTGGTGACCGTCAGCCCGGCCTGGGCCTGGGGAGCGGTCCCGCCCAGCAGCGCCAGACCCAGGACGCAGAGCGCGACAATGCGATGCCACATGGTGGATGCTCCTGTGATGGAATGTTTTTTTATGCATAGCACGATGGCCGTACCGCGTATAGTGGCCCGGACAAGAGTTGATTTTATCTTGTTCTCATGGCTATAGAAAAGGATCATGCGCAAGCTGGTATACGTCGTTATAACGTTGCTCGGGAGCGTGCTGTTTCCCTTGGCGGCAATGGCCGAAGACCCTCCGTCGGAACGTGTCGGAGAGCTGGTGTTCGGCATGTCCGCCGCTTTTAGCGGGGCGTCGCGCGGACTGGGCATCGAATATTACCGCGGCGCGAGCGCATGGTTCAACCACGTCAACGCCGGGGGCGGGGTGAACGGACACACCCTGCGCATTTTGCCTCTGGACGACGGGTACGACCCCATCCCCACCATCCGCAACACCATCCGCCTGGTGCGTGACGAAAAGGTCTTTGCCCTGTTTTCCTACGTGGGAACGCCCACCACCACGCGCATTTTGCCATTGCTCAAGCATTTTGAACAGGAACGCATGTTTTTGCTGTTCCCGTTTTCCGGGGCGCAGCCCCTGCGGGATCCGCCCTACGGAGATCGTGTCTTCAACCTTCGGGCGTCCTATTTTCAGGAGACGCGGGGGCTGGTACAGCACTTCACCTCCCTGGGCCGTCGCCGCATCGGTGTCTTTTATCAGGCCGACGCCTATGGACGGAACGGGTGGGACGGAGTGCGCCGCGCCCTGGCTGAAGAGGGGCTGGAGATCGTGTCCGAAGCCGCCTATCAGCGCGGAGCATTGTTTTCCCGGGAGTATGACCGGGAGGTGGAGGTGCTGGCCGCGGGGCGACCCGACGCGATCGTCACCGTGGGTTCCTACGCCGCCACTGCCGGGTTTATCCGCGATGCGCGGGAACAGGGGCTGGACATCCCCATTGCCACGATTTCCTTTTCCGATTCCGACAACATGCTTCGGCTTCTGCGGGCCGTGGGCCGGAGCCGGGGCAAGGTGTATACCAATGACCTGGTCTGCGCCCAGGTGGTGCCCAGCTATGAGGACGTGACGCTTCCCGTGGTGCGTCTGTACCGGGAGGTCATGGACCAGCATGCGGAAATGCCGCCCGACAATGTCCTCCGGGAGCCGTATTCCCCGCACCGGTATTCTTTTGTCAGCCTGGAGGGGTTTCTCAACGCCGTGCTGTTGACCAACATGGTGGAACATCTCGGGCCGCAGCCGTCTCGCGAGCGTATCCCCGATGCCCTCTACGCCCTCAATGGGGTTGACCTGGGATTGGGGTGTCCGTTGCGCTACAGCGTGCAGAAAAATCAGGGATTGGATGCGGTGTATTATGTGACGGTGCGGGAAGGTCGGTTCGTGCCTCTTGAGGATTGGTCCGGGTGGGCAAAATGAAGCGTCCCGGCCTGTTTGCCAAAACCCTCGGTTTCATGGTGGTCATTTTCGGCGTCATTGCCACGGCCACGTCGGTGCTCTCGGGCTGGCAGATTCATACCCAGCTCACCTCGGAGTATGAATCCAAGGCTCTCGCCCTGGCCTACAGCATGGCCCGATCCGATCTGGACACCATTCTGGAGCGGGATGCGGCCGCGGTCCAGTCCCGCATTGACCAGTACCTACGCATCGAAGGCGTGGCCTATGTACTGGTGGCGGATGACCAGGGAGAGGTCATTGCCCATACCTTCACCCCGGGCGTCCCCGAACCGGTGGCCGACATCGTGGACCTGGAAACACGCCACGCCTTTGAGGGCGGGGAGTACGACCTGCGCATGATGCGCTCCGGGGGAACCCAGTATCTGCATGTGGCCATGCCTATTCTCACCGGTCTGGTGGGATATGTGCACATCGGCATGGATATGGGGCTGATCAACGGCTACATCCGCTCCGCCATCGTAAAACAGCAGGTCATCACGCTGGTGTTGTTTTTGGCCAGCGTGGGCGCGGCATGGGCGTTTGTGAACCGCATTTCCCGGCCGCTGCATTCCCTGCGGGATTACGCCCGGCGTGTGGCCCGCCACGATTTCAGCGCGTCCATCCGGATCGACTCCCGCGATGAGGTGGGCGACCTGGCCAAGGCCATGAACGCCATGTCCTCGGAGATACGGGATCTTGTGGGAACGCTGGAAGCCCGTGTGGTCCAGGCCACCAGCGAGTTGCAGCAGGCCAAGGATGAGCTGGAGGAAAAGGTGGTCGAGCGGACTCGGGAACTGTCCCGGGCCAACATCCAGCTCAAGATCGAAGTGGCCGAACGCAAGGTGGTGGGCGAAGCCCTGCGCAAGACCGAACAAAAATACCGCTCCATTTTTGAAAACGCGGTGGAGGGCATCTATCAGGTGGGGCGTGACGGACATTTCATCAGTGCCAATCCCTCCCTGGCCCGGATTTACGGTTTTACGGCTCCGGCGGACTTTATGGCCACGGCCAACACCGCGCCGGACAGCCTGTTTTTTCAGGAGAGTCGGCGGGATGAATTTTATCGCACCCTGGAGACTGAGGGGGAATTGCAGAATTTTGAATCCCGGGTGCGCCGGGCCGACGGAAGGGTGATCTGGATATCGGAAAACGCTCGCCGCATTTCCGACGCGAATGGCCGCACCCTGTATTACGAAGGTTCGGTGGAGGACATTACCCTGCGTAAGGAGGCCGAGGACCAGCTCATGCACCAGGCCTTCCATGATCCCTTGACAAATCTTCCCAACAGGTTGCTTTTTCAGGATCATCTGCAAATGGCTTTGGAGCGGTCCCGCCGCCGGGACAATTATTTCTTTGCCGTGCTCTACCTGGATCTGGACCGTTTCAAGATCATCAACGATTCCCTGGGACACGACATCGGCGACAGCCTGCTCCGCTCCGTGGCGCGGGTGCTGGTCAATTGCGCCCGGGGAATGGATACGGTGGCCCGGTTCGGCGGGGACGAGTTCGCCATTTTGCTGGAAGAGATTGCAGCACCCCGGGACGCCATCAAAATCGCCCGCCGCATCCTGGACGAAATTTCCCAGGCCTTTGTGCTGGACGGCAACGAGGTCTTTACCACGGCCAGCATCGGCATCGTGTTGCATACCGGCACGTATGACCGGCCCGAAGCCCTGCTCCGGGACGCGGACACTGCCATGTATCGTGCCAAGGAACTGGGCAAATCCCGCTTCAAGGTCTTTAACCATCGTATGCATGAGCAGGCGCTGCATCTCATGGAGCTGGAGACCGACCTGCGCAAGGCCGTGGAGCATCGCGAGTTTGAGGCGCTTTTTCAACCCGTGGTCTGCCTGGACGATCTGCGCATCGTTGGATTCGAGGCGCTGGTTCGCTGGCTGCATCCCCAACACGGCGTGATCTCCCCGGATCACTTCATTTCCCTGGCCGAAGACACCGGCCTGATCTATGCCATCGACCAGCACATGCTGGAGACGGTCTGCGCGCAGACGGCCCGCTGGCGGGACCGGTTTGCGGATCGTTTTTTCGACGCCCAATCGCCCATGACCATGGCGTTAAATTTTTCCGGCAAACATCTCAAACAGCCTGCCCTGCTCGGTCGAGTGGAAGAAGCCCTGCATCGCCACAATCTGGACCCCCATGTGGTGAACCTGGAAATCACCGAGCATACGCTCATGGACAATCCCAAGCTGGCCGGGGAGATGCTGGCCAAGCTCAAGGATGTGGGCGTGGGGCTGTGCATTGATGATTTCGGCACGGGATATTCTTCCCTTTCCTATCTGCAACGTTTTCCCATCGACGTGGTCAAGATTGACCGCAGCTTTGTTACGGGCATGGAAAATGACCAGGACAGCCGGGCCATCGTGCAGACCGTTGTTTCCCTGGGCCAGGCCTTGGGGCTTCGCGTCATTGCCGAGGGAGTGGAAAGCGAACATCAGCTTGACATTTTGCGTCAGGCGGGGTGTCGTTACGCTCAGGGTTTTTTGTTCTCCCGCCCGGCCTCGGCCGAGCAGGCCGAACAGATGCTGGAGTCCGGCGGCACGCTGGAACATGTGCTGCGTTCCACTGTTGAGCATGAATGACGGAGAAATCGCATGACCGACCAAGATACATACCCCAACGACGATTTGTGCGGGGTCTTTTCCATACACAAGTCCATGAAGATCGGAACCGGCTCCACGCAAAAGCGCGTGCAGCAACGGTTCAACTACCTTGTGCGCGAACTGGACGAGGAAAACGTGGAGATTCAGCCCCTGGGGGAGGAGTATTCCCCGGTGGGCAATACGGAGACCATCACCCGCGAGGACTTGCTCCGCGACTATATGCCCGAGCCGGGCATCTGGCACGAGCATGTCATGCCCCGAATCCGCGCCGTGCAAAAGCACGTTGCCCGGGGCGACAAATTCCGCAAGCGAGGCGAGACCTTTACCGCAGAGTACGAATACAACAAGGCGCTCGGTCTGGATGAGCGCAACGTGCGGGCCAACTTCGGCATTGGGTTGGTGTATCTGCAACGCGGGGATGAGGAAAAGGCCCACGAGGTCTTTCAGCGTGTGGTGGATATCGATGCCGCGTTCGAGGACGAACACAAACATTTGTTCAATGAATTTGGAATCAATCTGCGTAAGGGCGGGCTGTTCGACGATGCGGTTCATTATTACAAGCGCGCCCTGGAAATGGCGGCGGATGATGAAAATCTGCACTATAATCTGGCCCGCGCCTACTATGAAAAGGGAGACCACCCCCATGCGGTGCGGCATCTGAACGCGGCCCTGGCCATGAATGAGCAGCATGCCGAGGCGTTGGCCTTTTTGCGCAGCCTGGAAAAACGCGGGCTGGTTTGAGCGTGGGCGGTTCCCTGGAGCTGCCGTTCGCGTTCGATCCTACGGACCATGCCCCGGCCCGGGGTGTGCTGGTGGCCGGAACCCGTTCCGGGTGCGGCAAGACGTCTGTGAGTCTTGGCCTTATGGCGGCTTTGGCCCGTCGAGGCCTGGATGTGCGTCCCTTTAAGGCGGGACCGGATTTTATCGATCCCCTGCACCATGCCGGCGCCTCGGGCCGGCCTTCCCACAATCTGGACGGCTGGATGCTGGACCGGGACGCTGTGCGCGGGATCGTTGCCCGCAACATGGCTCCCGGATCTGTGGCGGTTGTGGAAGGGGTTATGGGGCTGTTCGACGGCGCGTCCGGCAGCGGTCCCACGGGGTCGTCCGAGGAGTTGGCCCGCTGGCTCGGTCTGCCTGTGCTGCTGGTGGCGGACGCCGCATCCATGGCTCGCTCTGCCGCTGCAATGGTCAAAGGCTATTTGGAATTCCAGCCAAATTTACGATTCGCCGGAGTGGTGCTCAACAGGGTGGGCAGTCCGGCCCATGCGGAGCTGTTGCAGGAGGCTTTGGAGGCGTCACTGCCGGAATCCGCCAATCCCGCCCCGTTGCTGGGGTGTCTGCCGCGAGCTTCGGGTCTGGATTTGCCTTCGCGTCATTTGGGACTGGTGACGCCCGAGGACAGCCGCTGCAATGCCGTGTATGCGGCCCTGGCGGACTGGGTGGAGGCGGCGTTGGACCTGGATGCGCTTTTGGCTTCCCTGCCGGCACTGGGTATGGCGCTGGGCAGCGGCGAGCCACGTCCCCGTACTGCGCCGGGACAACGTTTTCGGCTGGGTGTGGCCCGGGACCGGGCCTTTTGTTTTTGCTACCCGGAAAATCTGCGTCTGCTGGAAGCGGTCGGTGCGGAAATCGTTTTTTTCAGCCCGTTGGAAGAGTCCGGCCTGCCGCCTGCTCTGGACGGGTTGTATCTGCCGGGCGGCTACCCGGAACTGCATGTTTCCCGACTTTCGGCAAATCGCTCTATGTGCCAGGCCGTGCGCGGCTTTTGCGCCTCGGGGCGTCCCGTGTACGCCGAATGCGGCGGTTTTCTGTATCTGCTTTCCTCGCTGACGGATGCCCGGGGCAAGGATCATGTCCTGTGCGGGGTGTATTCTGGCCGGGCGGCCATGCGTGAGCGGTTCCGCGCCCTGGGCTACCGCCAGGTAACCCTGTCCAGGTCCGGACTGTTCGGCCCGCAGGGACTCACAGCACGTGGGCACGAGTTTCATTATTCCGAACTTTGTTTTGACCCGGGGGGCAACAATGTGTACTCGGTGGCCGACCGCAAGGGGCGGAGCGTATCCACGGGCGGCTGGCTTGCCGGACCGCGGGACAATGTGCTCGGCTCGTATGTGCATCTTCATTTTGCTTCCTGCCCTTCATTTGCCGAGGCTTTGGCACGGGCCTGCATGGGGAACCGCGTCTGATTGCTTCCCCTGTTGCCCGGTTTTTGTTGCTGGGGTATGCTGGAGCGTGGAGTGCGTCCGCAGGAGGATAGGGGATATGGAATATACGTTGGAAAGCCGTTTGGACGGGGATATTTTGCGTCTGGTTATCACCGGCAGGGTGACGACCAAAGAGGCTGCCCGGGAATTGGTGGAGCGCATCATTCGCGCCATTGCCGAGGCCGGTGTGGTCCGTGTGTTGTTCGACGTGCGGGGCGTGACGGAACGGCTTGATCTGGGGGATACGTTTTTTCATGTCCGCGAAGCGCCACGCCTGGCCTCACCATTGCGGAAGGCCGTATTGGAAGCGCCGGAGCATGCCGGGTATGCACGGTTTTTCCAAACCACGGCCGGAAACGCGGGACTTGATGTGAAAACGTTTTTTGCTGAGGATGCCGCCCTGGACTGGCTGCGGGGGGATGCGGATTTGACCGAAGCCGCGAACTGACGCGGCGTTTGGGTCGTGTGCTCCCTGGCGCAGGGGAACGGTTTGGTAACAACCATGCGTAAAAACCGCCCTGCGGACGTTTGATGTGCGCGGGGCGGTTTTTGTTGCTGGTCGTGGCAGGACGAGCCGTGGCAGCGGATCAGAATCCCTGTTCCAGCGGCGGGCTGACCAGGGCGTTTTCCGGTTGCGGGACCGGAGCGCTGTGCGCGGGGCGAAGTTGCACATGCCGACCGTCCATGCGCAGACGGTCCTGGGCCAGCCATTGCACGGCCTGAGGATAGATGCGGTGCTCCAGCTTCAGGATGCGTGCGGCCAGGGCATCAGTCTCTTCGCCGGGCACGGCGGGTACCGCGGCCTGAATGATCACCGGGCCGTGATCCATTTTTTCATCCACAAAATGCACAGTGCACCCGGCGATGCGCACGCCGTATTCCGCGGCGTCCCGCTGGCCATGCGCTCCAGGAAAGCTGGGCAGCAATGCCGGATGGATGTTCAGCACATTTCCGGGAAAGGCGTTCAGAAATTCCGAAGTGAGGATCCGCATGAATCCGGCCAGCACCACGCTCTGCGCCCCGGATTCCTGGATGGCGCGCACCATGGCGCGGTCAAAGGCTTCTCTGGACGGATAATCGGTATGATCCAGGGCCAGGGCCGGGATGCCGTGGTTGCGTGCGCGGGTGAGACCGTGCGCGTCGGGCTTGTTGGAAATAACGATTTTGATTTCCGCGTCCAGGGTTCCAGACTCCATGCGGTCGATAAGGGACTGGAGATTGGAACCGCCGCCGGAAACCAGGACGGCAATGGGAAGGGCCATGGTCGCTCCTTGGCAGGCGTTTGGAGAACGGTGACCTGTTCGCTGCCTCGAAAAGCTCCTCTTTATGTGCGGAACTGCACATATCACTTGAGCTTTTTTTGTTTCGGCGCTGCGTCCGTTCTTTGAACTGCCTGCGATATGACGTTTTCAACGACCCGTCGGGGGCGTTGCGGCCCTCTCTTACCCCGGGGCCGCCTGGTCCGCAAGTCTGGTCGTGAGCGGTCGTTCCTGGCGATAGCGTGTGGCTGTTCGGGCGGGCCGTCTGCTTGGGCTGTACGGGAAAGGCAATGCTGGCGCAGAGCTTTTCCTCTTTGGGGACGACGCCTCGGACCGGCGAAAAAGCGGGCAGAAGCGCGGAATTCCGGCAGTGGGGAGCGGCACGGCACAGCCGCCGGGCGATTCGTTAGGCCTTGGTTCCCAGAAACATGCGCGTGTTCGGTCCGGCCGGAACGCAGCCCAGGTCCGTGAAGCCCGCTTGTTCAAACCATCTGCGCACTTCGCTCTCGGTGTAGGCATCGCCCTGGCGCGTGTTCACGAGCATATTCAGAGCGAACAAGGCACCGAAGGCCGGGGAGGTCCGGGTGTCGTCCATGAGAAAATCCACCAGCGCGAGTCGTCCGCCCGGTTCCAGGGCGTTGTGGGCGCGTCGCACCAGAGCAGCGTTGTCCTCGGGTCCGAACATATGCACGATGGCGGAGAGAAAGACGAAGTCGTATTCCTGGCCCCAGTCGCTGGTGCGCATGTCGCCGTCCCGGGTTTTGACGCGTTGTTCCAGCCCGGCTTCGGCCACATACCGTCGCGTCAGGGGCGTCACCTGGGGCAGATCGAGCACGGTGGCCCGTAGTCCGGGCCAGGCCCGGCACATGGCCATGGAATAGACGCCGGATCCGCCGCCCACATCCAAAACATGGCGGGTTTGTGCCAGCGGCAGGCGGACCGCCAATTCCCGAGCATTGTTGCGGGCGCGGGAGTGCATGGCCGCGATGAAGTGTTCGCGCCGTTCTTCGGTGTCGAAGTCCGGTTCCAGCACGGTTCCCCCTTCCTGCACGGCCCGCGTCAGGGTGCCCCAGTTGTCGTAGAGGTTGGAGAGATGCCCCAGGCTGAGTTGTTCCGGACTCTCCTCGGAAAGGAGCCGAAATGCGGATTCCGTGGCGCGGTAGGTGGTTTCCCGTTTGATGACCAGTCCCATGGCGGTGAGCGCACCGAGCAGTCGGTCCAAGCCGCGAACGTCCGTCCGGGTCCGGGCGGCCAGATCATCCGCGCTGCGGGCCTTGCGCCCCATGTGGGTGAAGAGGCGCAGGTCATAGGCCGTCAGCAGCACGCGGCTTTTTTGGAAGGCCGAAGCCAATTCGCGGATGTCCTCGGAATTCATTTGCATGGCTGCCTCCGGGCGGCTGGGAAATGAAGATGGATATCTGTTCCTGCTTTATATGGCGTTGTTTTTATGATTCGTCAAGGGAAACCGGAGGGATACGAAGGAGATACCGTTGTAGGCAGTATACGGATACTGTTCGCCACCTATCGGTAAGAGGTGTCTATAAAGCAGCAAACGATTCTTGAACGTAGTACAGGCTGGCAGTAGGAAGCGGTATGACATGGAGTATGGCCATGGGAAACAGGGAAGGAACCTGCGGATACGTTCCGTAAGGGCAGGCCATAGCGGAACAGGGCTTGCGAACGGTTCCGTCTGGACCGGGATTCGGACCTGCGCTACCTTGGATGCATGTTGACCATGAAATGTGCGGCCTGCCGCAAGAAATTGTTTCGGTATCGCAAGATCGGCCAGGGAGAGGTGCACCGTTGCCACAAGGACCGTATCGTGCGCATGGTCCACGCCCGGGAACGCCCGGACGGACTGTATTGCGCGTGCGGTTGCCGGGTGGGCATGGACCGGGGCAGCTACTACACCATGGTCAAGAAGGCCGTGACCTACTCGGGCGAGAAGATCAACAAATGAGCCACAGCTCGTGGGTCGGCGTGCAGCATCAGTCCGCGCCGGAGGTGTCGGGCGGATAGTAGGTCAGCTTCAGGTCCGGTCCTGAAGGTTCGCACCGCCCTAGCCGCAGGTCCATGGCCTGGGCCATGGTTTCGCAGTGGCGACCGGCTCCCAGGGGAGCGGCCTGGGCATCGCCAAGGAATCGGGGCGCGAGGTACAGTACAAATTCATCCGCCGCCCCCTGTTCCAGCATATTGGTGGCCAGTTGGCCCCCGCCCTCGCAGAGCAGGTAGTGGCCGTTCAGTTCCTGGCGCAGTCGACGCAATCCTTCCTGAATTTGCAGGGTTGGACCCTGTTGGGGCAAAGCCCAGACGCGGACGCCGATATCCTCCAGGGCGCGGGCGGTTTCGGATGCCGCAGCCTGCTCCGTGGTCCAGAAAATGGTCTGCCGCGGTCGCTTGCGGATCAGTTGGAGTTCACAGTCTGCGCCGGGGAGCCGTGAGGTCAGGACAACCGCATATGGTTGTTCATCGTTGATCAATTGTTGATCATATAGAGAAGGCGCAGTTGAACCAGTGGGTTGGTCCATATCTGCCAGCCGACAGGTCAGGCTTGGGTCGTCGCCCAAGAATGTGGAACCGCCCACTAATACGGCCTGGGCCAGGCCGCGAAGCCGATGCACGTCGGAAAAGCTTTCCGGGCTGGAAATCGGCTCGGGGCGGCCGGAGCGTGCGGCAATGCGCCCATCCAGGGTAGCGGCCATTTTGAGAATGCAGTAGGCGCGGTCTGTGCTTTGCCAGAGCCGGAAATCCCGGATCAGGTCCAGGCATTGCTGCTCCAGCACGCGGGTCCGGATGCGGACGCCAGCCTGTTCCAGCCGTTCGGCTCCGCCCTGGGCCACGGGATTGGGGTCCAGCGCGCCCACCACCACCTCCGGAATACCGGCTTCCAGCACGGCTTCGGTGCAGGGCGGGGTTTTGCCGTGGTGGTTGCACGGTTCCAGGGTCACGTACAGGGTGCAGCGGCTCGGGTCCACGCCCTGTTCCCGCGCATGGGCCAGGCAGCGCCGTTCCGCATGGGGACCGCCGAACCGTTCGTGCCAGCCATGGGCCACTTCCTGGCCGTCACGCACCAGCACCGCGCCCACGCAGGGATTCGGCGCCGTAGGCCCGCGCCCGCGTCGCGCCAGTTCCACGGCCCGCGCCATCCAGTATTCGTGTCGGGCGGGCGCTTCAGTCATGGCCGGGGTAGGGGAGTTGACCGTGTTCAATGCCGGATTCCTCGAGAAATTGTTCCGTGAGTTGATCCGGGTAGGAATCCGCGTACCAAATGGCCCGCACCTGGCAATTGATGAGCAGTTTGGCGCAGATCAGGCAGGGCTGGGTGGTGCAATAAATTTCCGCGCCTTGCAGGGACACGCCGTGCACCGCGCATTGGGTGATCACGTTCTGTTCCGCGTGCAGGGCGCGGCACAGTTCATGGCGTTCCCCGGACGGAACCTTGAGCTGGTCGCGCAGGCAGCCCACCTCTTCGCAATGGCGCATGTTGGTGGGGGCGCCGTTGTAGCCCGTGGCCAGGATGCGTTTGTCGCGCACGGCCACGGCTCCCACCTTGCGGCGCAGGCAGGTGGAGCGCTCGGCCACCACATGGGCGATTTTCATGAAATAGTCGGGCCAGGGCATTCGGGACATGGGGACTCCTTGGACGATAATCTTGTTGTTCAGTAGTCATTCCCGCCCCGGAAGGCAAGCGCGGCCCATGACGGCAGAAAAAGGCGAAACGCCCGGAAAACCGTGGGTTCTCCGGGCGTACTTCGGTGCGGCGTTGGGCCGGTCTACCAGGCGAAGAGCGGGAATTCGCGGGCGAATTCCTCCACTTCGCTTTTCAGTTCGGCAAGCACCTTGTCGTCCTTCCAGTTTTCCAGGGCCGCGGTAATGGCCTCGGCCACCACCACCATGTCTTCCTCGATCATGCCGCGGGTGGTCAGGGCGGGGGTGCCCAAACGAATGCCCGAGGTCACGAACGGGGACTGGGTGTCGAACGGAATGGTGTTCTTATTGGCCGTGATGTTGGCCTTTTCCAGAGCCAGCTGCGCGTCTTTGCCCGTGATGCCCTTATCCGTGAGGTCGAGCATGAGCAGATGGTTGTCCGTGCCGCCGGAAACAATGCGGAATCCGGTTTCAACCAGGGCGCTGGACAGGGTCTTGGCGTTCTTTACGGTCTGGGCCTGATACTCCTGGAATCCGGGCTGCAATGCCTCGCCAAAGGCCACGGCCTTGGACGCGATCACGTGCATGAGCGGTCCGCCCTGAATGCCGGGGAAGATGTTGGAGTTCAGCTTTTTCTGATTCTCCTCGGAGGAGAGGATCAGACCGCCGCGCGGCCCGCGCAGGGTCTTGTGCGTGGTGGAGGTGGTGAAATGGGCGTGCTCAATGCAGGAGGGATGCTCGCCCGCGGCAATGAGTCCCGCGATGTGGGCCATGTCCACCATGAACAACGCGCCCACTTCGTCCGCAATGGCGCGGAAGCGTTTGAAGTCGATGACCCGCGAGTAGGCCGAGGCGCCAGCCACGATGAGCTTGGGCCGATTTTCCTTGGCCAGGCGTTCCACCTCGTCGTAGTCGATGGTCTCGGTTTCGCGGTTCACACCGTAAAACACCACGTTGAAGAGCTTGCCGGAAAAGTTCACCGGGCTGCCGTGGGTCAGGTGGCCGCCGTGGGACAGGTCCATGCCCAGGATGGTGTCGCCCGGTTCCAGGCAGGAGAAATAGACGCCCATGTTGGCCTGGGAGCCGGAGTGGGGCTGCACGTTGGCGTACCCCGCGCCGAACAGCGCCTTGACGCGTTCCCGGGCGAGGTCTTCGGCCTGGTCAACGAACTCGCAGCCACCGTAGTAGCGCTTGCCGGGGTATCCCTCGGCGTATTTGTGGGTCATCACGCTGCTCATGGCCTGGCGCACGGCCACGGAGGTAAAGTTTTCCGAAGCGATCAGTTCCAGGTTGCCCACCTGCCGGTCCACCTCGCGGGTAATGGCGGCTGCCACTTCCGGGTCTTGAATCAGGATTTCTTCCATGGAAATACCCCTTGGATGAAAGGTTCACGCCCGGGAGCGGACTCCCGGGCTGTGTGACGCTCGAATTCGATTTTCAGACCGCTTTGGGATCAGTCCGCAAAGCGCTTGAACAAAATGCAGCCGTTGGTGCCGCCGAACCCGAAAGAGTTGGAAAGCACGTATTCGACTTGTTTTTCCCGGGGACCGGACGCGCAGTAGTCCAGGTCGCAATCCGGGTCGGGATTGGTCAGGTTTTGTGTGGCCGGGATAACGCCCTTGGCCAGGGTCATGGCGCTGAACACGCCTTCCACGCCGCCCGCGCCGCCCAGCAGGTGGCCGGTCTGGGATTTGTTGGCCGTGATGTTCAGCTTGTAGGCATGGTCGCCGAACACGGTCTTGAGCGCGCGGGTCTCGCAGAGGTCGTTGAGCTTGGTGGAGGTGCCGTGGGCGTTGATGCAGTCCACGTCTTCCAGGTTGACGCGGCCCTCACGCAGGGCCGCACGCATGGCCAGGGCCATGCCCGAACCGTCCTCGGGCGGGGCGGTCATGTGGTAGGCGTCGCCCGACGCGCCGAATCCGGTCACTTCGCACAAAATATTCGCGCCGCGCTCCCTGGCGTGATCCAGGGATTCCAGCAGCAAAATGCCGCACCCCTCACCGATGATGAAGCCGTCGCGCTCCGCATCGAACGGACGGGAGGCCAGCTCCGGTTCGTCGTTGCGGGTGGAGAGCGCCTTCATGGCGGTGAAGCCGCTTACGCCCAGGGGGGTGACGGTGGATTCCACGCCGCCGCAGATGGCCGCGTCAATGCGACCGAGCATGATGTCGGTAAAGGCGGTTCCAATGGCGTGGGTACCCGAGGCACAGGCCGTGGTGGTGCAGATGTTCGGACCGCGTGCTCCGGCCTCGATGGAAACCTGCCCTGCGGCCATGTTCGCGATCATGGTGGGGATGAAGAAGGGGGAGATGCGTCCCGGTCCCCGCTCGATCAATTTTTGGTGGTAGACTTCGATGGCGTTCAGTCCGCCCAGGCCCACGCCGATGGTCACGCCGACGCGTTCGGCCTTGTCCTCGGGGATCTCCAGGCCGGTTTCCGCCATGAGCATGCTGGTGCAGCTCACAGCATAGCGCGTGAAGGACTCCATGCGCTTGGCCTGCTTGTGCGGGATGTAGGGGCTGTGGTCGAAGTCTTTGACATGCCCGGCGATGCGGGAATCGAACCCAGTGGCGTCAAAGGACGTGATGGGTCCGATGCCGGATTTGCCGGCGACGAGGTTGTCCCAGCTGGTTGCCAGGTCATTGCCCAGGGGGGTGATGGCCGCAAGGCCGGTGACGACTACCCTGTTCATATTCTCCCTCTCGGCCCGGCCGGTTCTCGCCGGGAAAAGCGGAGCGTCCTACACCCGATCGGAGTATAGAACGCTCCTGAATTGCTAACGATCGGACGAATCCGGTCACTACTTGTTTTTTTCAATGTAATTGACGGCGTCTTTGACCTTGGCGATCTTTTGCGCGTCTTCGTCATCGATTTCGATGTCGAATTCTTCTTCCATGGCCATGATCAGTTCGGTCAGGTCCAGAGAATCAGCGCCCAGGTCTTCGACAAAAGCCGCTTCTTCGGTGACTTCGTCGGCGGACACGCCAAGCTGGTCAACGATGATGTCCTTAACTTTGTTTGCGACGTCGGACATATTTTCCTCCATGTTGATGTTGCCTCGATTACATATACATGCCGCCATTGACGGCCAGCACCTGTCCCGTAATGTAACCGGCTCCGTTGCCGGCCAGGAAGCTGACCGCTGCCGCGATGTCCCCCGGGGAACCGAGGCGGCTGAGCGGAATCATGGTTTTCATGCTCTCCACGGTTTTTTCCGGGAGATCTTTGGTCATGTCGGTTTCGATGAATCCCGGAGCCACGGCATTGACGCGCACGCCGCGTCCTGCCAGTTCGCGTGCCGCAGCTTTGGTCAGGCCGATGAGTCCGGCTTTGGCGGCCACGTAGTTGGCCTGGCCCGCGTTACCCATTTGGCCCACGACCGAAGAAATGTTGATGATGGATCCGCCGCGCTGCCGGGCCATGATCTTGGCGGCCTCCTGCAGGCAGGAGAAGGCACCGGTGAGGTTGATGTCCAGGACGCTGTCCCAGTCTTCGGGCTTCATGCGGATGAGCAGCCCGTCACGAGTGATACCCGCGTTGTTCACCAGGGCGGCAAGGTGGACTTTGCCTTTGATCTCGTCCTTGAAGAAAGAGGCCACGGCCTCGCGATCCGAAGAGTCGAGCTGCACGGCTCGAGCGGTTCCGCCGGCATCCGCAATGGTCTGCACCACGGTCTCGGCGGCTTCGGGTTTGCTTACGTAGGTCAACCAGACCTCGAATCCGTCGGCGGCGAGACGTTCGGCGCAGGCGCGACCGATGCCGCGTGAGCCGCCGGTGACCAGGGCGACGTTGGGAAGTTCGCTCATATGCTCCATCCTCGTTGCATACCCCATGGGACAGGGGGTCAATTATACCAATCCCGACCGGACTGCAAATGGAATCCTTGTGACGTTGCAGCGACCGGGGCGTGCCGTTACGTATCGAGCAGGGCGGCACCCCAGGTGAAGCCGCCGCCAAAGGCCGTGAGCAGGGCGCGCCGCCCCGGAGCAAGCGTGCCGTCGTGTACGGCCTCGGCCAGGGCAATGGGTACGCTGGCAGCGGATGTATTGCCGTATTTGTCCACGTTTACAAAAACCCGTTCATTGGGAATGGCCAGCTTTTTGCCCACGGCTTCAATGATACGGAGATTGGCTTGGTGCGGCAGCAGAACGTCCACATCATCGGATGTGAGTTCATGCTTTTTCAGCAGATTGCGGCTGATGTTCGTCATGGAGCGCACCGCATGCTTGAAGACCTCGCGGCCCTGCATCTGCACAAAATATTCTTCGCCCACGGGGTCGCCGAGTTTATAAATGGTGCCGGAACCGCCGCCTTTGACGGTCAGCAGATCGCCCAGGGCGCCGTCCGAGGCCAGGGCCACATCGCGCACCACGGCCCGGCGGGGACCGCCGTCGTCCAGCATGACCACGGCCGCGCCGCATCCGTCGCCAAAGAGCACGCAGGTGCCGCGGTCTTCCCAGTTCACGCGGCTGGTGACCACGTCGCCCGAGCAGATCAGGATCTTGGCTTCGGGGTGCAGGGCCAGCAGGCCGCGCGCTGTTTCCAAAGCGTAGAGAAAACCGGTGCAGGCCGCGGAAATATCCTGGGCCATGCGGCCGCGTAGTCCCAGACGATCCTGCAGGGTGCAGGCGGCCGAGGGGATCATGTTCTCGGCGGAAAAGGTGGCGACTAAAATGTGGGTAATCGCTTCTGGAGACACCTCTGCATCGGCGAGAGCCTTGAGCGAGGCGCCGTGGGTCAGGTCGCTGAGGGATTCGCCCTCGGAAACCACGTGCCGGGTTTTGATGCCGCTTCGGGTGGTGATCCACTCGTCGGACGTATCCACGATGCGTTCCAGATCCTGGTTGGTGAGAATCCGCTCCGGGACGTGAAACCCGAGGCCCTTGATGACAACTGGCTGTTTCATGGGGTGTTCTCGGTCGGGGGTGTTGGCCCCGGTAGGAGGTTCAGGAGGATTCGCTCTTTTTGTTTTTTCGGCCGGAGCGACCGTATCGGGACAGGTCGCCGTGTGCCTCGAGCAGTTCGATGATGTGGTCGTTGGCCTTGTTGCGCACATAGCGCGCACCCATCATAATGGCGCTGGTGATGGCCTTGACGTTGGATGCGCCGTGGCAGACGATGGTGGAACCTTTCACGCCGAGCAGGGGCGCGCCGCCGTATTCCGCATAGTCCAGGGTCCGAGCAAAGCGGGTCAGGGTGGGCAGCAAAAAAAGTGTTCCCAGCTTGGAAATGAAATCCCGCTTTAATTCGCCTTTGAGGATTTTTCCAAAGCTTTTGGCCACGCCCTCGGAAACCTTGAGCGCCACGTTGCCCACGAACCCGTCGCAGACAATGACGTTGACCTCGCCCGTAAAGATGTCGCGTCCTTCAACATTACCGATGAAGTTCAGATGCGACCCCTTGAGCAGGTCAAAGGCTTCCTTGGTCACGGTGTTGCCCTTGCCTTCCTCCTCGCCAATGGAGAGCAGGCCCACCCGCGGGCGGGGAATGCGCAGTACGTGCGTGGCCAGAACATCCGCCATCAGGCCGTACTGGGCCAGGTGAAAGGGCTTGGAATCCACGTTGGCGCCCACATCGATGAGCACGATGGGGTCTTTTTCCGTGGGCATGATGCCGGCCAGGGCCGGACGCTCCACCCCGCGGATGCGGCCGATGGTGAACATGGCGGCGGCCACGGTGGCGCCGGAGTTCCCTGCGGAGACCAGCCCATCGGCCCGGCCCTGCTTCACTAGGCGGCAACAGACCATGATGGAGGAATCCTTCTTCTTGCGCAAAGCGTCGGAAGGTTTTTCTTCCATCCCCACCACTTCCGGGGCGTGGACGATGTCGATGCTCAGATTCCGGTCCCTGTCCGGGGCGCGGGTCTTGTCAAGCTCGGCGCGTATGGCGTCCTCGTCGCCCACGAGGATGATGTCGACCCCCCGTTCCGCGGCGGTAACCGCCGCGGGAACGTTGATGCGGGGACCAAAGTCGCCCCCCATGGCGTCGACGACGATGCGGGGGGGGTTAGGCATCGTCCTGGTTCAGAACCTGACGGCCCCGGTAGCTGCCGCAGGAGGGGCAGACGCGGTGAGGCAGGCTGGGTTCGCCGCATTCGCAGTAGATCACGTTGGGGGTGTCCACCTTATGATGGGCGCGGCGCATGCCTTTGCGGGAATGGGACGTTTTCTTTTTAGGTAAGGCCATGATTGTCTCCTTGTTCTCGAGCGGCCCGTTTGGGCAAAGCTCGCTACTTTAGCTTAAGATCGCGGAAGACCGCAAGTCTTGGATCACCCTCGTCCCCGGCGCAGTCGCACTGGCCGTTGTTGAGGTTTTGCCCGCACTTGGAGCAGATTCCGCGACATTCGTCACGGCACAGGGGCTTCATGGGCAGGGCCAGAACAAATTCTTCCCAGACCATGGCTCCCAGGTCCAGCTCCAGGGCATCGTCCACAAGACGCAGCCGCGAATCCTCCGCGGGTTCGTCGTCGTTGGGGAGCGCCTCGAACAGCTCAAACTCGGCCTGGACCGGAAAGTCGAACGGTTCGGCGCAACGGTCGCAGATGAGGCGGACGTTTCCGCGCAGACGGCCACGCACCAGGGCGCCTCCGGACTGGGGCTGCACCGTGGCATCGACCAGGGGACTGTCCGCCAACTCGATGGCAACACCGTGTCCGGACAGGCGATCCTGCCAAAATTCGTCATCCGCAAATGAAAATTCCCGGCCGTCCGCCGGGAGGTCACTTACCGTAATCAACCAGTTCTTCATACACTCCTCGTAGGCCGCATACCTATATGGGATATTTTTCCCATGTCAAGGAAAAAGCGCTTGCCTTTTGCTGATGGAGAAGATAAGTAATGCGTCCTTCGTGTCCGGCAAGAGTTCGCCGTGTTCAGGACACGAACATCACGCGACAATTTTTTTTCGTGAAGGACGCGAGGAGGTCATCATGTCCAAAGTTTGCGATATATGCGGAAAGGGTCCGGCCACCGGCAACAACGTCAGCCACGCGCACAACAAGAGCCGTCGGCGCTTCATGCCCAACCTGCAGACCGTGCGCACTCAGCTGGCCAACGGCCAGGTCAAGACCATCAAAGCCTGCACCCGCTGCATCCGTTCCGGACGCGTGGTCAAGCCCATGGTCCGCAAGGCGGAAAACGCCTAGTCTGAACCAACTTCGGCAAAAAAAAGAATCCCCCAAGATTCTTTCAGCATTGAACCCCGTCTTGTGGCGGGGTTTTTTTTGTTGGCCGCGGCATGGCTCCCCCCCGTCGAGGAAGTTTCCCCGGTGCTGGATTCCTTGTCGTTTTCGCCTAAAATGTGATACTTCTGCCACACGATTTTTTCCCGGGAAAAGCTGGAGCCATTGTCATCCTTCGCCCATGTGGGCCAAAGCATACTGAGTTTGCTGTCGGGGAGTGGACGTGAATCTGCAATCGTTTCTTGGATTGGCGCAAAACGTGTCGCTTCTGCTGGCGGCGGCCTTGCTGTTCGATGTGAGCGTGGTCCGATGGAAGGAGCGCCGCCCCCTGTATGCGCAATGCCTGGTGGGGGCGCTGCTGGGCAGTCTCGGACTGGCCGTGATGCTCACCCCGTGGCCTTTCAGCCCGGGCATCGTCTTTGACACCCGTTCGGTGCTCATCTCCATTTCCGGCTTGTTTTTCGGTACGCTTCCCACGGTGATCACCGTGGCAACCACGGCCATGTTTCGCTACTACCAGGGCGGCGTGGGCGCGTGGACCGGTATTTCCGTGATCGTGGCCTCCGGCGCGATCGGCTTGCTCTGGCGGCACTGCCGCAAGCGCCCGCTGAGCGAATTGACCTGGCGTGATTTGTTGCTGCTGGGGTTGGCCGTGCATCTCACCATGCTGGCGCTGATGCTCACCCTGCCTGGAGATACGGGCTGGCGCGTTCTGGAAAACATCGCCCTGCCCGTGCTGACGATCTATCCTTTGGGCTGCATGTTGCTCGGAATGCTCCTGGTGAACCGCCTTGGCCGGTTGCGGACTGAGGAAGCCCTGCGACGAAGCGAAGAACGTTTTTCCCTGGCCATGGAAGCTTCCCGCGACGGTTTGTGGGATTGGAACACGGTGACCGATGAGGTGTATTACAGCCCGGGATATGCCTCCATGCTTGGGTATCTGCCCTCGGAAACGGACATGGGGATTGATTTTTGGCTCAGCCGCCTACACCCTGAGGACCGTGAGGCCGTGCAGCGGATGAACAGCGCCTGCCTGGAGAACCGGCGCGACGCCGCGGAGCAGGAATTTCGCATGCAGGCCCGCAACGGCCGATGGGTTTGGATTTCCTCGCGGGGACGCGTGGTGGAGCGCGATGAAACCGGCCGCGGATTACGTATGGTCGGGACGCACATGGACATCACGGCCCGCAAACTGGCGGAGCAGGAGGCCGTGCAAGCCAAGGAGCAGGCCGAGGCCGCGAACAAGGCCAAGTCGCAGTTTCTGGCCAACATGAGCCATGAGTTGCGAACGCCGCTTAACGGCGTGGTGGGTATGCTGCAATTGTTGCGGGACTCCTCCCTGAGCCAGGAACAGGACGAGTACGCGTTCATGGCGTTGGGCGCGGTGCAGCGGCTGCATCGCCTGCTTTCCGATATTTTGGACATCTCCCGCGTGGAGGCAGGGAAACTGCCTCTGGTGGAGGAGGTCTTTCAGATTCGTCCGGCCTTGCGTCAGGTGGTGGGGTTGTATCAACCCATGGCCGCCCAGGCGGGGCTGCATCTCAAATTGCACGTGGATCCCGGGGTGCCCGAGGCCATGGTGGGGGACGTGTTGCGCTTGCAGCAGGTGATCGGCAACTTGCTGGGCAACGCGTTCAAGTTTACCGCCACCGGCGGCATTTCCGTGAATGTGTCTCCACTTCCCTGTGGCAAACCGGGATGCCGTCGTCTGTTGTTTGTGGTGGAGGACTCGGGTACGGGCATTGCCGAGGAGACGCTCAGTGCGTTGTTCACTCCCTTTGTGCAGGGCGGAGACGGGTATCAGCGCGAACATCAGGGAGCGGGGCTGGGACTCTCCATCTGCCGCCGACTGGTGCATCTCATGGGTGGAGAAATCAGCCTGGAGAGTGAACTCGGCAGCGGCACCACCTTTTGTTTCTGCGTAGCCTTGTCCGAGGCCGGGGAGCGTGTGGACGCGCCCCGGGATTCCATCCCGGCGACTCCGAAGTCGCAGGAAACCATGCCTGTTCCGGATGAAGCCCCTGCGTCGCTTACCCATTCTGAGTCCGGCGAGGAAGGTGATGTGTCGAAAGCGTTGCGGATTTTGGTGGTGGAGGACGATCGGGTCAGCGGCATTGCCCTGACGCGGCAGTTGGAAAAGCTCGGCCACGGCGTGACCCTGGCCCGGGACGGTTCCCAGGCGTTGGATGCGCTACGCGAGCAGCGGCCCGACCTGGTGCTCATGGACGTGCAGATGCCGGTCATGGATGGTCTGGAAGCCACGGGCCATCTGCGGAACGATCCGGAGTTCGCGGCCGTGTCGGATGTCCCTGTGGTGGCGCTCACGGCGTATGCCATGGAATCGGATCAGGAACGTTTTCTCGCCGGGGGCATGGATCACTGCCTGACCAAGCCGGTGAACATGGAAAAACTGCGGGGCGTGCTGGATTGGGTTCGGAAGCGCTGAGCCGGTGCCGCTCGTGACGTTTACAGTTGTTTTGCACGCAGCAACGCCCGGAACCGAGCTGGTCCCGGGCGTTGTGCTGTAGCGCCCCACGCGAAAGGGACGGCTCCAGGTGCCTGGACCGGCCTAGAGGCCGAAATCCTGCACCCTGTTGAGTCGGGCAAGGGTCTGGTCGCGTCCCAGGACCACCATGGTTTCAAAAAGCCCGGGGCTGGCGGTGCGGCCCGTGATGGAAACGCGGATGGGCTGGGCAATGGCCTTGAACTTAAGCCCGCGTGACTCCACAAAGGTTTTGGTCATTTCTTCCAATGCCTCTTCGCTGAAATTTTCATGCTCGCGCAATGCGTCCGTGTACTCGGCAAGCAGCGAGAGGCTTTCGGCGGTGAGGAATTTTTTTACGGCCTTTTCTTCATATTGCACATAGGCGGCATCCACCAGGAAGAAGCGGGCGGCCTCGGCCATGTCCACCAGGGTTTTGGCCCGAGGCTGGAGCAGGGGGACGGCCTTGCGGAGCATGGCGCGGTCCAGGGCTTGGGCCTGGTCGTCACCCACTTCGGCGCGAATCACGTCCATGACCAGATCCGTGAGCCGGTCCGGGTCGGCCTCCATGATGTACTGGGCGTTGAGCCATTCCAGCTTTTTGGTGTCAAATACCGAGGGAGAGCTGCCCAGGTTGTCCAGGCTGAACAGGGCGTGCAGTTCTTCCCGGTGGAACACTTCCTGGTCGCCGTGACTCCAGCCAAGGCGGGCCAGATAGTTGACCACGGCCTCGGGCAGATAGCCCATGGCTTCATATTCCATGACCGACAAGGCGCCGTGCCGCTTGGAAAGCTTTTTCTTGTCCGGTCCCAGGATCATGGGCACATGGCCGAATTCCGGCACATCCCAGTCCATGGCGCGGTAGATGAGAATCTGGCGCGGCGTGTTGTTGACGTGGTCGTCCCCGCGCAGCACGTGGGTCACGCCCATGTCGTGGTCGTCCACCACCACGGCCAGGTTGTAGGTGGGGGTTCCGTCGGAGCGGCGCAGAATCATGTCGTCCATTTCCTCGCAGGAAACGGCAATCGGTCCCTTGACCTGGTCGTTGTAGGCCACAGAGCCTTGCAGGGGCGTTTTTAGGCGGACCACGCGTCCCTCGCCCGCTTCCAGACCGCGTTCGCGGCAGGTTCCGTCGTATTTGGGCTTCTTTCCCTCGGCGCGAGCACGTTCGCGCATGGCGTCCACCTGCTCCTTGCTACAGTCGCAATAGTAGGCGTTGCCCGAGGCCAGAAGCTGGTCAATGATTTCGTTGTGCCGATCCTGGCGGGCGTGCTGGTATACGATTTCCCCATCCGAGGGCAGATCCAGCCATTGCATGGCGTCCAGAATGGCTTGGGTGGCTTCCGGAGTGGAGCGTTCACGGTCCGTGTCCTCAATGCGCAGCAGGAAGCGTCCGCCCTGGCTTTTGGCCAGCAGATAGGAAAACAGGGCGGTGCGGGCGCCGCCGATGTGCAAAAAGCCCGTAGGACTGGGCGCGAACCGGGTAACGACTTCAGACATGGTGCCTCTCCTTTGGCGGGGATGCTGGCAGGCTGTTGACAAACGAAGTGTTGCTGCCTTGTTTCAGAGTGTTTCGCCCTGGCGTGTCGTCCTTGCCAGCGCACGAGAAACATTTAGGGATTGTTGGCAGCACGATGTATTGAACAGCCTGGGTTTGTGATTGTTTCACTGGTCGGTTGTGGTGCGGGAAAATACAGCCATGCGCGGCAAGCGGCTGTCCCCTTGGGAGAAAGCCGCTGGTTGCCGGGGGCGGCGTGATCCGGGAAGATCGAAACGGCAGGGGCCGAAACGAATCCGCGGACCGTTTAGACTGATTCCACGCCTTTGATCTCAGGGATTTCCTTGAGGATGACCCGTTCAATGCCGTGCTTAAGGGTCATCTGGGACATGGGGCAACCATGGCAGGCTCCCTGGAGCCGCACCTTGACGATGCCGTCGTCCGTGACCTCCACCAGTTCCACATTGCCGCCGTCGTTTTGCAGCACGGGGCGGATTTTTTCCAGGGCGGATTCCACTTTTTCCTTGATGGACATGTTCATGCCTCCATGATGTGGGAAGAGATGGGCAGGAACTAATGCCCTTTTCGCGCCTTGTCAAACATGGCCGGGCAGGGTATCCGCCCACGCGGGGAACGCTTCCCCCGGAGGATGGCATGAATGAAAACGAATGGGAACGGCTGCGGCGTCTGTTGCATCGGCCTTTGTCCCTGCGTGGTCGCGTGGCGGGAAACAGGCTCTGGCTCGCACCCATGGCCGGATTGGGGCATGTGGCGCTGCGTTCCGTGATTGATGATTTGGGCGGCTGCGGCTTGCTGTTTAGCGAAATGTGTACGGCCCGGGGGCTGGATACGGAGAACCGCCGATCCTCGCCCACCTTCCGCTGGCGTGACGCCGAAGCCCAGCGTCTGGTGGTGCAGATTTCCGGCGGCGATCCCGGGGAAATGGCTGCTGCTGCCGGGCGCATCGCTCGGGAAGGGTTGTGCGGCGTTGACGTGAACATGGGATGCTCGGCCACAGCCCTGACCAAACGCGGGGCCGGAGCCGCACTTTTGCGCGAGCCGGAACGGGCTTTTGCCGTGGTGCGGGCCGTGCGCCAAGCCGTGGACCGCGTGAATCCGGATCTGCCCGTGCTGGTGAAATTCCGAACAGGCTGGCAGCCCGACCCGGAACCGGCCTGTGAAATGGCCCGCGTACTGGTGGAGGCTGGTGCCGACGCCCTGGTGTTTCATCCCCGGGTGGCGCCGGACCGCCGCACGCGTCCTGCCGTGTGGGAGCACATCGGGCTGGTGGCCGGAGCCGTTGACGTTCCCGTCCTGGGCAACGGCGACGTGCAGACCCCGGGGGACTGCCTGCGCATGTTGGAGGAAACAGGCTGCGCAGGGGTGAGCGTGGGCCGTATGGCCGTGGCCCGGCCCTGGCTGTTCGCGTCCTGGACCCTTGGAAGGGAATTCGGACCGTCCGTCTATCGCGAAACAGCCCTGGCGGTTTTGAATGCATTGGAACGGTATTTTGATCCGCAACGGGCCGTAAAACGCTATCGGAAATTTGCCGTATATCTGGCGGCTAATTTTCGTTACGGCCATGCCTTGGTCTCCCAACTGACCCGGGGTGCGAGTCTGAATGACTTTCGGAACAGTGTTCACACGTTGTTATGTGATGATCTTCCCCTTTCCCACCGCCCGAGCACGCATCTCTTCACCCGATGAAAGATGTGGATAGAGAGCATCTATCATCCTCTTCTTTTCTAGAATGTTGGGAGCAATGAAACAAGGCGTTATCTTGTTTACTATACGCTTATAAAGCAGCAAATATACTACAGTTAAAGGGAAAAGTGGCATCGATACCTGGAATGGTATTGAAATTTTCAGCCAGGAGGGTATTTATTGCGCAACTCTGTGTTGACGTTTTGTTGTGTGTACACCTTTAGAATGCGGCGGCAAAAGAAATGCTTAACGCTCCGCAATACAGTAATCCATCTGTTTTGCAGGCAATGCACTCATCCCCAGTGCCATTTGCCATCAATGACTCCCGGGGATTCTTCCGATACGTGAACAAATCGCTGGCCTCGCTGCTGGGGCTGACCCCGTTGAAGATGATGGGACGACCGGACGAGGATTTTCTGGCCATGCCGGATGTGTGTTCGTTGCAGGACGCGGTGCGTTTCTGCATTGATCAGGGGCAGGTGCGGCACTGCAAGGTCGTGCTCCCCACCACAAAGGGACGGCGCGGGTATACATTGACCCTGTTTCCTCTGGCTCCCGGCATTTGCGACGACATGGAGCCGTGCGGCGGCTCGGCCGGATCGCAGGAAGGGGATCCTCCTTGCCAGGGGGATGCCGTGGCTTTGTTGGCATATCCCATTGAAGAAGCGCTGCAGAACAAGGAAACCGTGAACACGGTGGGTCGCGGGGCCGCGCCATCCCCCGCAGCTCGTCTGGCGACGCTGGCAAAAAAGCGCACCCGGGTGCGGACCACGCATCTGGCCGAGAGTCTGCGTCGCAGTCGCCAGGCCGAACGCGCCATGCTCGACGCCACGTCCGATCTGGTACTGTTGTATGATGTGGACGGCGTTATTTTACAGGTGAATCAGGCCTATTCCGAGCGTATCGGCATTCCGCGCTGGAATCTGGTGGGGCGCAAACTTGTGGAGGTGCTGCCTCCCGAACGCATCCGCACGCGATACGCTGATACCAGAAAAGTTTTGGAAACCGGGGTGCCGAAGCGCGGCATTGCCGTGTATGAAAGGCAATGGGAGGAATACGTTCTGTATCCGTTGATGGATAAGGAAGGTATTCCGGACCGCTTCGTGTTGTTCATCCGCGATGTGACCGATACGAAACGACGGGAACTGGAGTTGCGGAAGCTGCGCGCCGCCATTGAGCATGCGGGCGTGGTCATGGTGGTTGTGGATGAAAAGGGGAGCGTGGAATACGTTAATTCCCAGTACACGAAGCTCACTGGATTGCAGCGGGAAGACGTGCAGGGGCGAAAATATACGATGCTGCGTCCGTGGCGGCTGGGACCGACCAAGCGTATGGCTCTGCGGCGTGCGGTACAGTCGGGCCAGGATTGGCATGATGAAGTGCAGTATCGTCGGCGGTCCGGTCCGGATGTCTGGCTGGATTGCTCTGTGACGCCGGTGGTGCGCACGCCCAATGGCGACCGATTGTTCGTGCTGGTCGGCAAGGACATCACCGAGCGAAAAAAGCTGGAGGAAATTCGCGAGGGCGCGGAACGCGTGGTGCGGCACAACCTCAAAAGTCCGCTGAACACCATCCTCAATGCCATGTATCTTCTGGAAAACTGCGGGGAGTTGAATCCGGAGCAGCAGGAGTTTTTGACCCTGGGCAACGAGGCGTGTCGTCGGGTTTTGCGCCAGTTGCGTATGTCCATGACCTTGTTTCGCATGGAAGCGGGAACCTACGACTTTGCGGGCGAACCCGTGGACGTGGTGGAAATGCTGGATTCAGCACTCCAGGCCGCGATGGTCCGGGCCGAGCGTATTGGTGTGGAATTGGCTCTGGTGGTCAATGGGAATGCGCAAGAGCGTTCGCCGTTGTGGCTTCGTGCCGAGCCAGAATGTCTGGCCTGCCTTGTGGACAACTTGCTCTATAATGCCCTGGAAGCCTCGCGGCCCGGCCAGCGTGTGGAAGTGGCCGTGGACAAGGTGGAAAGCAGCCAGGGGGAGGAACTTTCCCTGCGTTTTTCCAACCCCACGGTGGTGCCGGAGGCGATCCGCTCCTCGTTTTTCGAGAAATATGCCACCTACGGCAAGCGCAACGGCACGGGCCTGGGTACCTATTCCGCACGGCTGATTACCGTCTGCATGCATGGTCGCATCTACATGAACAGTTGCCCGGCCACGGGAACCTGTGTGGAGGTGCGGTTCCCGCTTCTGGCACGGTCTCACTAGTCCGGATTGCATCGGCCGTATGCGGCGCAACGCGATTCCCGCCCCGGGTGGCGTAAGGATTCGGAGCGGGAGAACGCGCTGTTGATGCTTGGTCGGGCGCGTTTCAGCGCCGGGTCAACCCATATTTTTTCAGCTTGTACTGCAGGGTGCGGCGAGAGATGCCCAGGGCGTCGGCCGTGCGTTCCCTGTGTCCGCCGTGCTGTTCCAGGGCGCGGATAATGGCCTGGCGTTCCGCGTCCTCCAGGGCCGTGGAAGCGTCCACAGGGGGCGTGGTTTGCTCGGTTCCCGTCTCTGCTTCCGCGTTGTTGCCGCAAACCTGAGGCGGCAACAGGTCCGTGCCGAGTTCATCCGAGCGGGAGAGGATCAGGGCGCGTTCCAGTACATTTTCCAATTCCCGCACATTGCCGGGCCAGTTGTAGCCGGAGAGCGCATCCAAAAATGCCGGGGACACCGTGCGAACCGGTTTATTGTTCTTTTTTCCCAGTTTACGCAACAGGTGGGAGACCAGCAAAGGCAGGTCGGCCACGCGTTCGCGCAGGGGCGGAATCCGAATTTCCAACACCGCCAAGCGGTAATATAAATCCTCGCGAAAGCGACCTTCCCGGATTTCTTCCTGAAGATCGCGATTGGTGGCCGCAATGATGCGGACATCCACGTTGACCACCTCCACCCCGCCCAGGGGTTCGATGGTTTTTTCCTGCAGGGCGCGGAGCAGCTTGGCCTGGAGCGCGGCTGGCATCTCCCCGATTTCATCAAGGAACAAGGTGCCGTGGTTGGCCAGCTGGAATCGTCCGGGCTTATCGCGCACGGCGCCCGTGAACGCGCCTTTGACGTAGCCGAAGAGTTCCGATTCCAGCAGGTCCGCGGGCAGGGCCGCGCAGTTGACCTTGATCAGAGGGCGGCCGTTGCGCATGGAAGCGCTGTGCAGCCCCTCGGCCACCAACTCCTTGCCGGTGCCGGATTCTCCCAGCACCAGAACCGAAGCCTCGCTTGGCCCGGCCTGCTCGATCAACTCGCGCACATGGTGCATGCCCGGCGTGGCTCCCACCAGGGAGCGGTCCCCGCCGTCTTGTTCGGCCTGTTTGCGCAGCCGGGCGTTTTCGGAAATGAGCCTGCTGTACTCCCAGCATTTTTCCAAAACAGCCTTAAGCTCTTCGTTGTCGGCCGGCTTGGTAAGGTAGTCGTAGGCGCCTTTTTTCATGGCTTCCACGGCTGAACCGACACTGCCGTAGGCTGTAAGCAGAACCACGGGCAGTCCCGGGATGCGGGCATGAATTTCGCGCAGCAGGGTCAGTCCGTCCATGCCGGGCATGCGCATGTCCACCAGGGCAGTGTGCGGCGTTTCCCGGGAGAGCACGTCCAGGGCGGCGTCGCCGGATTCGGCCTCCAGTACGCGCCAGCCGGCGTCTTCCAATACGGCGCGGACCATTTTGCGGTGGCCCGGTTCGTCGTCCACGACCAGTACGATTTTTCTATTGTTGCTCATGGTCTTGATCCGTAGGTGTCGGTCCATGCGGGAAGAAGAGCCGTACCGCGGCTCCCCCTTCGGGGCTGTCCTCAATGACGGCCCGGCCCCGATGGGCGCGCATGATATTGTTCACGATGGCCAGGCCCAGGCCCGTGCCTTTGCGTTTGCTGGTGAAAAAAGGTTCCATGGCCTGTTCGCGGTCCTGCTCCGGGATGCCGGGACCGTTGTCCTCCACGCTGACCCAGACCCCGTCCGGTTCGGAACGTGAAATGATCCGCACTTCGCCGTTTTCTTCGGGCATGGCGTCCAACGCGTTGGTCACGAGGTTCAGCAGCACTTGTTTGAGGGCGTCCGGATCGGCCAGGACAGTGCGGGCCTCCAGGTCCAGCCCGGGGCGAACGCGTTTGTGTTCAAGATCAAAGCGCATGAGCCGTTCCAGACTGGCCGCCATTTCCGCCAGGTCCATCTTCACGGGGTCGAGCCGCCGTGGCCGGGCCAGAAACAGCAGGTCCGTGACTACGCGATTAAGGCGGTCCGCCTCCTGAACCATGGTTCCGGCGTAATCGTCATAGGGCTTGTTGCCCTTGAACTTGTCCGCGAAGAATTGGGCAAAGCCCCGCAGCGAGCTGAGGGGGTTGCGCACCTCATGGGCCACGCCCGCGGCCAGGGAGCCGATGGCGGCCAGACGCCGGGCCTCGGCCAGGTCGTCTTCCAGGCTCTTAAGCTTGGTGCGGTCGCGGATAAGGATGAGCCGTTCTTCGTACACGTCCTCATCGTCCTCATCCGGCGGTTGTGGATCCTGAAACGGAACGCAGAGCATTTCCAGGCGTCGGCCCTGGTATTCGTATTGTTTCCATTCCGTGCCGCCGCGTAAATCCGCAAAGGGGAACTCCGCCCAATTGCGGCCCGCAAGCACGCCATAGGGCGGTGGCGGTGGCTCCGCGTCTGCGTTTTTTGTCGGGGTCACGGGGGCGAGCAGGGCGCGGGCCGAGCCGTTGGCGGCCATGATCTCGCCATCCGGTCCCAGGGTGACGAGACCGTCGGGCATGTTGTCGAGCAGTTTGGATTGGAAACGCTCCATGCGGCCCACCCGGGAGGCTTGGTCCCGCCGCCGCAAATAGGCGAATGCCAGTGACCAGAGCACCACGGCGGCCAGAAAAACATAGCCGGTCTGCAACAGGGCGGCGCGGCGATACAGATGAAATTGGGCCAGGTTTTTTTCCGCGTTGAGTCCGGCAACGAAATACAGCGGCACTTCCGGTCCGGGGGCATCGTCGGCCGGGCCGAGTCCGCCGAGGTGGTCGCGGTTTCTGCCGTGGCGCATGCCATGGCCGCCCTGATGCCCGGGACCGCGATTCGCGCCTTGCCCCGGGGGGGTAAGCCCGCAGACGCTGGCCACACCGGGGCGGGCCTGCAATCCGATGACCAAGGCCTGCTTCTGGCCGAACAGGGTCATGCCGTGCCAGTGGCCCAGTTGGTCCAGCGCGTCGAATGCGCCACGGGGAAGCAGGTTTTCCATCTCCTCGTCGCCGTGGGACGACGCCAGCAGCAATTGGCCGCCCGGAGCGTACAGCGCCACAAAGAGCACTTCGCCCGAGGCCGTGATCTCCTGAAACAACTCCTGGGCCAGGGAGGGGAACAGCTGGGAAAGGGCCGGGTTGTTGCGCAGGGAACGCATGATGCGCACGAGGTTGGCTTCCACCCCGCGCACGATGACGCGGCCGGAGAGCACCATGTGCTCCTCCACCACGGCGCGTTGATGCTTGATGGATTGCCAGGTGAGAAAAAGGCTGCCCAGCCCAAGCACGATCAGGGCCAGCACTGCCGCGATGATGGGACCGCGTTCGTTTTGTTTGGTCTTGATTTCCATAAATCCGCCGCGCTTTGGTCAGGGACGCTTGCCGGTGCGCAGGATGGTGTAGAGTGTGACGGGGTCCATGCCGTATCTTTCCGCCAGCGCCTTGAGTGTGGCGTTCGGATCGGGTTCCAGACCCGCAGCCTGAAGCCGTTGCAGCGCACGGTCAAGGGGAAGTCCGTAATTGGCGCAAAAGGCGTGCAGGGGCATTTTACCGGAACCTTCGGGCGCTCGGGGCGGAAGCAGGGTAAAGGGATCCGCGTTCAACCCCGAGCGCATGGCCTCGTGAATGTGCCGGGGACTGGTATTGTTGGCGCGGGCCAGCTCCAGCAATGTGGTCTCCGGGGTGGCGTTCATGCCTTGCTCACGCAGGGACTGCACGATCTGTTCGCTGTCCAGTTGTAAAAAATCTGCAAATTCTCGAACCGTGGAAAGTTCGGCGTGGGCATAGGGCGGATTGCCGTATTCCGCCACATGACTCGTTTTGAGGTCTTCGCTGAAATCGAGGATCTGCTGCACGCCGGGGAAGCCCAGCAGCGCGCCGAGCGTGAAATAAAGCGTGACCATCAAGGCCGCGACCATGGGCGGCGTCAGAACCACCAACTGCCGGGCACGGTTTTTCATGGCCAGGAGCACGGCCTTCCAGTTCAGCCAGATGTGCAGCAGGCTGGCGAAGAGGAACAGTGCGCCCAGGGAAATATGTAAAGCGTCCCACTGCGCCTTGCCCAGGCCCAGCAAGCGCCAGTCCGCCCAGTAGGCGACCCGGCCGTGCGGTTCGTAATAGAGCACCACGCTGGTGGCCAGCAAGAGGCAAAAGGAGAGGAGTACGGTCAGGGAAACGCTTTTTCGGAACATTCGTGCCTCGTGGGAGCGGATGGTTGTTCCATTGATCTTCAGCGCAAAGTCCCGCCATGTCAACCAGGGCGGGTGGATCGGGGTTGGTTCGGCGCGTACGGGAAAAGGGCGGTCGGAGCTTTCCCCATTCCGACCGCCCTTTGCCACGCTTCGTCAGGCGTTCACCTATTGATTGCAGGGACCGTAGCCTTGGCCGGATCCAGAGCCGGAACCGTAGCCTTGGCCGGAACCGGGACCGCTTCCATTCTGCTGCCGTCCGCCACCATTGGGACCAAAGCCCCGGCAGGGGACGAACTGCGCCTGGATACCGGCCTGGTCCAACTCCTCAAAGAAGTTTTCGTGTTCGGCCTGCTTCTTTTCACGCAGCTCCGAAATGTCCTGGACCAGCTCGTGGATGTCTGCCTTGGTGGCCTGTCCACTGTTGGTGAGGGCTTCCAGCTCCATGTGCTTGGACCAGAGCTGGTTGCTCAGGTCGCGCATGGTGTCGCGGTGCTTGTCGAAGATCGCGTCAAAGGCCTCCTGCTGTTCAGGAGCGACCTGGAAGGCGCCGCCGTGTCCGTAGCCGCCACCAAATCCCATGTGACCGTAGCCCATGGAGCCGTGGTATCCATGACGGGCAAAGGCTGTGGCCGCCAGGGCCAGCACTGCCACGAGGCTCAGAGAGATGATAAGAGTCCGCTTGTTCATGATTCCTCCAAATACGTTGAAAAGGGGTCCGGGCCGATCCCGGGGGGTGAAGAGTAGAAAAGTAACGGTTGTAAAGGAACTAGCAGTCGCCGTGCCAAACACTGTTTATCATGAAAAATCAGTGTATTAAATTCGAAAGTGTAAAAATATGTGCATTAAAATGCACAAAAGTTTGCACAAACTGTTCGTGTTATGTGCAAAATGATCCCTTGACGAAGCGTACAAACAGCCTCATCTTTGGGATATAGAAAATAATGATGCGAGGTGCCTATGCCGATTTATGAATACCGATGCAAAAAATGCGGCAAAGAATTTGAAGAGCTGGTTCTTTCCGGCGATGAAACACCCAAATGCCCGGAATGCGGCAAGGAAGATACCGAACGTCTGCTCTCGGGGTTTGCCGTGTCCGGCGGCGGAAGCGGTGACGCTGGTTCCCTGTCTGCGCCGTTGTCCGGGTGCGGGGGGGCTGGAGGATTCACCTGAGGCTGATGCGTTGATCCTGGTTCAGGATCCTGTCAGGCTTCATCGTGGAGCAAAACGTATCCCTTGACGCTGTTGTGGCGTGAAGGGATATGTTTTTGGTTCAGCGAAGGGGGGGCAGGCGCGGCGCTTTTGTTCGTCAGAGGGAAAAACGTCCGGTCAGGACTGTTCGCGTAAAAAACAATCCATACCGCAGCGTCGGCATTGATCGCAGCCCGATTCCACGCACTTGGGCGAGGGTTGGAACCGTTTGGCCCGTTCCCATTCCTGCCAGAGGTGTTCCTTGGTCACGCCTACGTCAATGACGTCCCAAGGCAGAGCTTCGTCCCGGGAGCGTTCTCGGTCCAGTTCGTGGGCCGGATCACCCTGCCAACGTTTGAGCGCTTTTTTCCAGCCGCCGTGCCGGGCGGCCAGTTCCACGAAATCAAAGATGGACTCTCCGCCCCGGGCCAGCAGGCCTTGGAGCCGGGCTTGAAACGGCTTATCCGCTTCCAGGCGGAATCCCTTGTACGGCTTGAGCATTTCCCGGATCATGTGCTGTCTGCGGTCCAGTTCCTCTGCCGACGCCATGGCCATCCACTGGAACGGCGTGTGTGGTTTGGGAACCAGGCAACTGGTACCCAGGGTAACACGCATGAATTCTTTCTGGCGTTTCAGATTTTCGTCCCGTGTGCGGGCGATTTCACCCAAAAAACCGCCCAATTCTTCGTAATCGGCGTCGGTCTCGCCCGGCCAGCCCACAATGCAGTAGGTCTTGAGGTGGTTGACGCCGTGGCGTGCACACAGGGCCACCGCGCGGAGAAAATCTTCTTCCTTCAATTTTTTGCTGGCCTGGTCGCGCAGGCGTCGGCTCGGACCTTCCAACGCCAGGGTCACGGTGCGCACACCGCTCTGTCGTAGAATGGTGAGCAGTTCCTCGGTAACGCCGTCGGCCCGGACCGAGGAAAGGGAGAATTTGGTGCCGCGCTGACGCAGCCAGTTCAGAAAGGGAAGCAGGTGCGGCAGGTCCGTGAGCGCGGTTCCTACCAAGCCGACCTTGGGCGGTTCGGCCTGTTCCACGACTGCCTGCAATTCCTCCAGGGACGCCTGGCGGGGAGGCCGGTACACGTAGCCAGCCGCGCAAAACCGGCAGGCATAGGGACACCCCCGGTTGGCCTCCAACAGCAGCGTGTCGCGAAAGACCGCGTCCGGCGAGATGAAACAGGACCAGGCCGGGTCATTGAGGGATGCGCCCGGAGCAATGACGCGGCGAACCGGTACGGCGGAGCGTCCGGGGGCGTAGATACCGGGCATGGCGGCCACAGCGTCGAGCATGGCGTTTTTGTCGCCGCCCTGGAGCCAGACCTCACGAAATTTGGAAAAAACATCGGCAAGACCGGCCTCGGCCTCGCCGACAAAGAAACAGTCCGTCATGGGGGCGAGCGGAGCGGGATTCATGAAGGCCAGCGGCCCGCCCACCATGATCAGAGGGTAATCCGGGCGTTCCTCCCGACGGGAAGGAACGCCCGAGGCCTCAAGAGTTCGCAGGAGGTGAAGGAGATCCTCCTCGAAATTCACGCTCAAGGCCAGCACAGGGAATCTGGAGAGCGGGGTTCCGCTTTCCATCGTCGTGGGTTCCCCGTCGCGCCCAAGGGTGAAGCAGCGTTCCGGGGCCATGCCCGGATTTTCCGCCAATTGGCGGTATACCGCCTGCCACCCCAAGGTGGAAAGGGCCACACGGCGTTCCATGGGGATGATCAGGGCCGTGGGCAGTCGGCCTCCGGTCTCCCGGGGAGATGGCTCCCGGTCGCCGTGGTAGATGCGGCTCTTGCGCATAGGGAAACCCGTATTCCATCCGCCTCCTAGCTGTTGTTCTTGCGTATGAAGGCGGGGATATCCAGATCGTCTTTGTCGAAAACAAAGTGCTGGTCCCCAGGCCCGGCGTTGGCGACGCGGCGCTTGGGCTTTTCGGGTTCCTCTTCGGCACTGTCGCTAAAGCGCAGGTACGCCGGCACAGTAGTGTCCTGGTTCATCACCGAGCGGTGCACACGGCGTTTGCCCGTGCCGGTGGCCGCATCGGAGCTGCGTTCCCGCCGATTGAAACGGCTCAAGGGGTTCTGCCCCTTGGACGACGTGGCGTCGGACTGGGCGGCCACGTGTTCGATGCCCGTGGCAATGACCGTGATGCGCATCTCTTCTCCGGCGTCCGGATCGAACACCGTACCGAAGAAGATCTGGGCGTCCTCGTCCGCTTCGCTGGAGATGATGTTCGCGGCTTCGGCGGCCTCTTCGATGAGCATGTCAGGGGAGCAGGTGATGTTCATGAGCACGCCCTTGGCGCCCTCGATGGAGACGTCTTCCAGCAGCGGAGAGGTGATGGCCATGCGTGCGGCTTCCTTGGCGCGGCCTTCGCCCTCGGCAATGCCCGTACCCATGAGGGCCAGGCCCGAGTTGGACATCACGGCCTTTACGTCCGCAAAGTCCAGGTTGATCAGGCCGTGGACCGTGATCAGGTCGGCAATGCCCTTGGTGGCGTAGTAGAGCACTTCGTCCGCCTTTTTGAGCATCTCCGTGAACGAGGCCTTTTTCGCGGCCAGTTGCAGGAGCCGGTCGTTGGGAATGGTGATGATGGAGTCCACCACTTCGGAGAGGGTGTTGATGCCCTCCTCGGCCGCACCGAGGCGACGCTTGCCTTCAAAGAAGAAGGGCTTGGTCACCACACCCACGGTAAGTGCGCCCAGATCCCGGGCCACCTCGGCCACGACAGGGGCCGCGCCGGTTCCGGTTCCGCCGCCCATGCCCGCGGTGATGAAGACCATGTCCGCGCCTTCCAGCGCCTGACGGATTTCTTCAATGTTTTCCACGGCGGCATTGCGACCGACTTCCGGGTTGGCTCCTGCGCCAAGCCCTTTGGTCAGCTTTTGGCCGATGTGGATTTTGGTTTCGGCCAGGCTTTTTTCAATGTCCTGGGCGTCCGTGTTGCAGACGATGAATTCCACGCCCTTGAGAGCGGACTGGATCATGTTGTTTACGGCATTTCCGCCGCCGCCTCCGCAACCGATGACTTTGATCTTGGCACTCGTGTCGTGCTCGATTTCAAAATATTCCATGTTCTCCTCCAGTTCTTCCCTGTGCGTACGTTACGCGATATCCGTGAACCACTTGCGCATCCTGCCCAGAATGCGGTTGAAGGTTCCCTCATCCCGGATGCCGAAGGAACGACGGTCCTGCCCGGCCATCTCCTTTTCGCACCCAAACTTCAGCAGCCCCACCGCTGTGGCGTATTTGGGACTGTCCACTACATCAATGAGTCCCCCGATGCCCGAGGGATATCCAATGCGGACCGGCAGATCAAAAATCTGGTCCGCGAGATCCTGCATGCCGTCGATCATGGACGTGCCGCCCGTGAGCACCACGCCCGCGGCGATCATTTGTTTAAAGCCGGATTTTTCCAGCTCCTGGTCCACCAGGGCCAGAATTTCCTCCACACGAGGCTCGCAGATTTCCGCCAGCACCCGTTTGGACATGGTCCGGCTCTCCCGGCCGCCCACGCTCGGCACCTCGATCAGCTCGTCGGTTTCGATCATGTCGGCCAGGGCGCAGCCATGCAGCATCTTGATTTCCTCGGCGGCCTGCATAGGGGTGCGCAGGCCAAAGGCGATGTCATTGGTGAGGTTGTTGCCCCCCAGCGCCAGCACCGAGGTATGCTTGATGGAGTCGTTGGAGAAAATCGCCAGATCCGTGGTGCCGCCGCCGATGTCCACAATGGCCACGCCGATTTCCTGCTCCTCGGCCGAGAGCACGGCCTTGGACGAGGCCAGGGATTCGAGCACGATGTCGGCCACATCCAGTCCGGCCCGATGGCAGGAGCGGATGATGTTCTGGGCCGAGGTCACCGCGCCGGTGACGATATGCACCTTGGTTTCCAGGCGAACGCCCGCCATGCCCAGAGGGTCGGCGATGCCGCGTTGGTCGTCCACGATGAATTCCTGCGGCAACGTGTGGATCACTTCGCGGTCCAGGGGGATGGCCACGGCCTTGGCCGCTTCAATGACGCGTTCCACGTCCTTTTGAATGACCTCGCCGCCCTTGACCGCAATGACCCCGTGGGAATTGAACCCCTTGATATGGCTTCCGGCGATCCCCGCGTATACGGAGCGGATTTCGCAGCCGGCCATGAGTTCGGCCTCTTCCAAGGCCTTTTTGATGCATTGCACGGTCTGTTCGATGTTCACCACCACGCCGCGACGCAACCCCGTGGACGGGGCTTTGCCGATGCCGATGATATCCACGCCGTTGTCCCCTGGTTCGCCGACCACCGCGCAAATCTTGGTGGTCCCGATATCCAGACCGACAACAAGGTCGCTTTTGGCCATTGACGGTCTCCTCCTGCTTCTCCGGGTCTTTGGCCCGGTTTCCATTCTGTGTCAGTGCGTCCTGTCGACCCACACCTTGCCGCCTGAGGCGGTGATGCGGCGGACGCGGTTCATTTCGCCACGGCGGCGCATATCCTGCGCCACAAGGCGGACATGGCGAAGTTCTGACCGCCAATCCTCCAATGCGAAGGTCAGGGTCAAGTTCGCGTTATCCAGAAACATTTGCGCCTGTCCCGCGCCGGAGAGCCGGACCCAGGCCAGGGCATCCCGGGAAAGGGGCATGGCTCCGTTGTCCAGTGCGCGGATCATGTCCGGCAATTCGGTCAGGCGTTCGCGCATTTCCGCATCTGCCTCCAAAACCGGGAGGGAGCGGAAATCCGCCGGGGATACGGATGTAATGAGTTCCCCGTTTTCATCGGCGTAATACAATGAGCCGCCGCGCCGGATCCAGTAGGCGGGGTCGCGCTCTTCCACCTGAATGATCAGCTTTCGGGGAATGTCCCGGCGCACAGAAACATTTTTTACCCACGGATTTTTACTCAGCAGGGCTTCAACACGGCTGAGATTCAGCGCCAAACTGTTTTGCCCCAGGCGAACCCGGCCCGCATCCAGCACTTCGCCGTAGGACAGGCGCTTGTTGCCCAGCACTTCTATTTTGTCCAGGGCAAAGAATTCCGTGGTGGTGCCCAGGCGATACCCGAAATAGAGCACTCCCATAAGCGCCACAAGGGCTGTGCCGAGTCCCAGCATCAGCACAAAGCGCCGCAACGCGGGGGAACCGTGGGAAAAACCGTCGGATCCGCGATACCGGTTGGAGCGGCGGCGCAGGGACTGTTTGCCGCTGTTCAGGTAGGAAGGGTTGCTGAGTCGGCGGCTCATGCAATCACCCTCACTTCCGTTTCCAGCGTGACGCCGAAACGTTCATACACGGCGTAGCGGGCTTTTTCCAGCAATTCCAGCGCCTGTTCTGCTGTTCCTTGGCCTAGGTTCACCAAAAAGTTTGCATGCAGGGAGGAAAATGCCATGCCACCCTGCTGAAGTCCCCGAAATCCTGCCTTATCCAGCAGAATGCCCGCGCTTTGGTTTTCCGGGTTTTTGAATACGCATCCCGCGCTCCAGGCCGTGACGGGCTGGGCCGCCTTTTTCCGTGTCATGGTGTAGCGCATGGCCGCACGAACGTTGTCCGGCAGGGAGGGAACCAAAGCCAGTTCCGCTTCCCAGATCAGGAAAAACGTCGGGGCATCGCCGTCCAACGGCTCGGGAGCAAAGAAGCGATAGTCGAACCGGCACTGGTCCGCATTCCGCCATTCCAGTCCTGCTTCTGGAGTCCACACGCGGACCCTGCGGACCAGGTCGGCCATGTTTGAGCCGTAGGAACCGGCGTTCATGGCCACGGCGCCGCCCACTGTGCCGGGAATGCCGGTGAGGTTTTCCAGCCCGGAGAGTCCGTTGCGCGCGCACCAGCCGAGCAGCACCGGCAGCTTGACACCGCCGCCCACGCGGACCGTGACGTGATCGTCGCCGGGCCGGGCTTCCGGGGCGCGTTGGTTGTCCACGGTGAGCAGCAGCAGGGGCAGTTCCTGGTCCGCGCAGAGCAGGTTGCTCCCCGCACCCAGGGCCAGGGGGGAAGCGCCTTCGGTATGCAGGAGCGGAGGCAGCATGTCCAGATCCGCATCCGCACGCAACACGGCTTCGGCGCGGGTGGTTCCCCCGAGTCGAAGTGTGGTGCGGTCCCGCATGGCGGGGCCGGGACGGCGGATTCTGGGACGCATGTCAGTCCTCCTGGGAGGCGTTGTCTTTGGGACCGTTTTGTTCGGCTCCGTTTTCCAAATAGTGTTCACCGATCTGCCAGATGCTTCCGGCTCCCAGGGTCAAAAACAGGTCGCCCGGGGTGAGCAGCGTGGATAATTCCGCTTCTATCGTTTCAAAGTTCTCATAAAATGTGACATTTGTCTCGCTTATCTGGCGAATTCCCTGGGCGAGTGAGAGTCCGTTCACTCCGGGGATGGGGGATTCTCCTGCGGGATAAATTTCCGTAAGCAACAGCTGGTCCGCTTTTTCAAAGGCCTTGCAAAAGTCCCCGAAGAGCGCCTGCGTGCGGGAAAAGCGATGCGGTTGAAAGGCCACCACCAGGCGGCGATTGGGGTAGCAGGCTTTGGCCGTGCGCAGGGTGGCCGCGATTTCCGCGGGATGATGACCGTAATCATCTACCACGAGCACGCCCTTGCGTTCGCCCTTGCGTTCGAACCGACGTCCCACACCCCCGAAATTGGCCAGCCCGCGAAGGATGTCCTCCTTGGTCAGGCCTGCTTCCAGGCTGACGCCGATGGAACCGAGCGCATTGAGAATATTGTGGTGGCCCGGATGCGCCAGATTGACTTCGCCCCAGAATTCGCCATCCAGGTAGACGTTGAACACGCTGCGCAGTCCCGCGCTGATGATTTCTCCGCGCAGGCGGTTTTTTTCGCCCAGGCCGTAGGTCAGGCAGGGACGCTTGACCAGGGGCAAAAGCCGCTGCACGCCGGGATCATCGCCGCAGACCACGTTCATGCCGTAAAACGGAATGGCGTTCATGAACTCGGCAAAGGATTCGTCAATGGCTTCCTGCGTGGCGTAATGGTCCATGTGGTCGCGGTCCACGTTGGTCACGATGGAGATGACCGGGGCGAGCAGCAGGAACGAGCCGTCGGACTCGTCCGCCTCGGCAATGAGAAATTCGCCTTCGCCCAGGCGTGCATTGGCGCCGTAGGTATTCAGCCGACCGCCGATGATCACGGTGGGATCCAGCCCCGCCTCGGTGAAAATGGTGGCCAGCAGGGAGGTCGTGGTGGTTTTTCCGTGGGTTCCGGCCACGGCGATGCCCGACTGGAGCCGCATCAGTTCGGCCAGCATCTCCGCCCGGGGGATGATGGGCGTGCCCAGCTCCCTGGCGCGGACCAGTTCGGGGTTATCCTCGGGAATGGCGGTGGATTTGACCACCACATCCGCGCCGTCCACGTTGTTCGCGCCATGGCCGATGAAGATGTTCGCCCCCAGACGCTGAAGCCGTCGCACGGCCGCGCCAGCGGACAAGTCCGAACCGGTTACGGTGAAATTCATGTTCAGGAGCACTTCGGCAATGCCGTTCATGCCGGAACCGCCGATGCCCACCATGTGAATCTGGTTCACCCGGCTTTGCATCATGGGGCGGGCCACGGTGGGGGCCACGCTTACGTTCGGGCCTTGCGCCGCTGTCATGCGTTCCTTCCTTTATGCTTGGCGGCCTGCTCCTCGAGGTGGTCCACGATGCGTGCGGCCGCGTCCGGTTTGGCGAAGTCCTTGGCGGCTTCGGCCATCCGGTCAAGTTTTTCTTGGTTGTTGAGCAGGCCCACCACCATACCGGCAAGACTGCCGCCGCCCAGTCCGTCCTGGGGGATGACCCGCGCTGCTCCGGCCTGTTCCATGGCCCTGGCGTTCAAGGCCTGATGGTTGTGGGTGGCATGGGGGTAGGGGACAAAAATACAGGGACGCCCTGCCGCAGCCGCTTCAAACACGGTGCTGGCACCGGAGCGGCAGAATATCAGATCCGCTTCGGCATAGGCCTGGGCCATGTCATCGATAAAGCCGCTGACGCGGATTTGCGGTCCGTCGGGATCGAACCCCGCATCCGTGCACTCACGGCGGACACGGTCCACATCCGAGGCTCCGGCCTGGTGCCGCACGGTGATGGCGGCCTTGCGCAGTTCGGGCAGGGCTTCGATGACTGCATCATTGAGCGCGCGAGCACCCTGGCTGCCGCCCAATACGAGCAGGGAGCGGGTGCCGGGCCGGGGAGTGCGTCCTGCCTGGGCAATGTCGGCCCGTACAGGATTGCCTGTGAGCACGGTTTTTTTTGCCGGGAACCAGGACACGGTCTCCTCAAAGGAAAGAAAAATGGTCCGCACAAAGTGGCGCAGGGTGCGGTTGGCGGCTCCGGGAACGGAATTTTGTTCGTGGATTGCGCAGGGAATGCCGCAGAGCCAGGCGGCTGGCACCGGGCAGAAACCCGCGTACCCGCCGAAACCGAGCACCGCGTCAGGCCGCAGCCGCCGCAGGGTCCACAGCGCCTTGAGCAGCCCTTTGGCCAGCCACACCGGAGTGGCCAGCTTGCGCAGGCCTGTGCCGAGCACGCCCCGGGCGGGCAGAGCCACAAAGTCCAATTCGGCCTTGCGTGCCAGTTCCCCTTCGGGACCGGAAGCCCCGATGAACGTGACCTGCCGTGCGGCGTCGCGTGCTTTGAACTCCGCGGCAACGGCCAAGGCCGGGAAGATGTGTCCGCCGGTGCCGCCGGTGGTGACCACAAGATGCCGGAGACCGCTCATGCGTGCCTCCTTTGCGAAAGGTTCAGCAATATGCCCACGCAGATGAACGATACAATCAAATTGGAGCCGCCGTAGCTGACAAAGGGCAGGGGGACGCCTTTGGGCGGCACCGTGCCGAGCACCACTGCGGGGTTCAGCAAAAAGCCCACCGTAAGAATCAGGGTCATGCCAAAGGCCGTAAAGCGGTCCTGCAAGTCCTCCTGCAACAGCGCGATGCGCAGGCAGCGGAAGATGATGAACCCGATCAAAAG
The DNA here is from genome assembly GCF_900167125.1 of Paucidesulfovibrio gracilis DSM 16080. Classification (NCBI taxonomy): domain Bacteria; kingdom Pseudomonadati; phylum Thermodesulfobacteriota; class Desulfovibrionia; order Desulfovibrionales; family Desulfovibrionaceae; genus Paucidesulfovibrio; species Paucidesulfovibrio gracilis. The sequence continues at coordinate 414,658 of NZ_FUYC01000001.1, read as the reverse complement.
GAAAAACAGGGACATGCCCAAAAAGCCCATTTCCTCGCCCACCACGGCCAGGATAAAGTCGTTGTGCGCTTCGGGCAGGAAGAAGAGTTTTTGTTTGCCCGCGCCCAGACCCACGCCCGTAAGCTTGCCCGAGCCAAACGCGTAAAAGGATTGCACGAGTTGGTAGCCCGTGCCGAAAGGTTCCTTGAACGGGTCCAGAAAGGCGGTCCAGCGTTTGTAGCGGTACGGTTCCTGTAGGATGAGCAGCCAGCCGCCCCAGGCCAGGAAGGTGAATGCGCCGAACAGGTAGGTCAGCCGGGTGCCGCCCACCAGACACATGAAGAAAAGGATTCCCGCCAGGAATGCGGCTCCGCCGAAGTCCGGCTGGGTGAGCAGCAGGATGCAGAGCAGGCCCGTGACCAGGAAGGGCGGCAGCATGCCCACGCTCAGGGTGCGGACCAGTTCCTGCTTGCGCGAAAAATAGTAGGCCAGATAGAACACCAGCGCGATTTTGGAAAACTCCAGGGGCTGGAAGTTGAACAGCCCGAAAGAGATCCAACGCTTGGCACCGTTGGCGTCCACGCCCAGGGGCGTGAAGGAGCACAGAGCCAGCAGGATCACGGCAACCACCAGCCAGAAATAGGTCAACTCGTAGAAAAACACCCGGGGCAGCCGCCAGCACGCATACATGAGCGCCGCGCCGATACAGAAGAACGCCGCCTGTTTTTTAAAGAAGAGGTACTTGTCCCCGAAGTAGCGTTCCGCCATGATGCCGCTGGAAGAGAGCACCATGATCAGCCCCAGGCCTGCCAGAATGAGCACGGCCACGAGCAGCAGCTTGTCCGCCTTGGGCGGTTGATGCTGGTTGGAGAGGCGGGTGTTCTTCATGGCAGTTCTCCGGCCATTTCTTTGGCAAGTCCCCGGGCAATGCGCTGGAAATGGTCGCCGCGGGCCGCGTATCCTTTATACAGATCAAAGCTGGCCGTTCCCGGCGAAAGCAGGATCACGTCGCCGGAAGCGGCATCCGCGTGCAGCGCGCGCACGGCCTGCTCCAGGTCCGGGTGCCAGGTCACGGGAAATTCGTTTTTCAGGATTGGTTCGAACACCTCGCGTCCCGCGCCGAAAAGCGCCACTTGGACCACATGCTCGCGCATGGCCGGGAGCAGTTCCTTCCGCACATCGCCGCCCTTGAATACGCCGCCCAGGAGCAAGCGCACCGGGCCGTTGCAGCTGCGCAGTGCCGCGGCCACCGCGTCCAGGGTGGTGGCTTTGGAGTCGTCCACAAAGTTCACCCCTTTCACTTCGGCGACGGGCTGTTGCCGGTGGGGCAGCGGATGAAAAGTGTGCAATGCCTGCTGTGCCTGCTCAGGGGTTACGCCCATGGCCCGGACCATCTGCCATGCCGCGGCAATGTTGGAACGGTTGTGTTCGCCAGGCAGATGCGGTGCAGCAAAGGAGGCGGCTTCCTCGTCCTCGGGACCGAACCAGATTTTGCGGGCATTCGTGAAATCGCGGTCCGCAAGGGTGTCCCGCATGGCGCGGGGCAGCACGGCCAAATCGTCCCCTCCCATGCGGGCGAACAGATTCAGCTTGGATGTGAGATATTCTTCCAGGTCCGCGTGATAGTCGAGGTGGTTGGGGCTGAAGTTCAGCAGCATGGCCACCCGGGGATGGAAAAGGTGGACGTTTTGCAGTTGGAAGCTGGAAACTTCAAGAACCATCACGTCCGCGCTCTTCTCCTCCAGCAAATGTTCGCTCAGGGGAGTGCCGATGTTGCCGCCCACAAAGACCTCCCGGCCCGAGGCGCGAAGCATTTCCCCCACCAGGGTCGTGGTGGTGGTTTTGCCGTTGGAACCGGTGATGGCCAGAATGGGCTTTTCCGTGAACCAGGATGCCAGCTCCAGTTCAGCCACGATCTTGCGTGCCGGGACATGGGCCAGCACGTCGGCCATGCGTCGCACCGGAACGCCGGGGCTGAGCACCACGAGTTCCGCGTTGCGGAATTGTTCGGGCCGGTGCGCACCGGCTTCCAGTTCCACGGTCTTGGGCAGGCCGTCCAGGTCGGCCCGGGTCAGTTCCGGGTTGGAATCCACCAGAAGCACCCGCGCACCCATGGCCTCCAGCAGCATGGAAGCGGCACGGCCGGAACGTCCGGCGCCCACGACCACGGTTTGGCGGCCTTGCAGCAGTTCGCGATTGCGGATGTCTTCCAGCAGACGATTCATGATCCTACCTCAGCTTCAGGGTGGAGAGCGCCACCAACGCCAGCAAAATCGACAGAATCCAGAACCGGATGATGATTTTGGATTCCGGAATGCCCTTGAGTTCGAAATGATGGTGCAGCGGAGCCATGCGAAAAATCCGCTTGCCCCCGGAAAACCGGAAATAGCCCACCTGGAGAATTACGGACACGGTCTCGAAGACAAAGACTCCGCCAACGATGACCAGCAACAGTTCCTGTTTGGCCAGCACGGCCAGAAATCCCAGAACACCGCCGAGACTCAGGGAGCCGACATCGCCCATGAAGACCTGGGCGGGGTAGGCGTTGTACCAGAGGAATCCGAGTCCAGCCCCCACCAGGGCGCCGCAAAATACCGTAACCTCGCCCACGCCCGTGACCGCGGCCACGTGCAGATAATCGGCCATGTCCGAATGTCCGGCCACATAGATGAACAGGGCGAAGCAGGCCGCGTTGACGATGAAGGGACCGATGGCCAGCCCGTCCAGGCCGTCCGTAAGGTTCACGGCGTTGGACGTACCCACGAGGACGAATACGGCCAAGGGCAGGTAAAACCAGCCCAAATCCGGATGCAGATTCTTGAAGAACGGCACCGTGAGCACGGTGTTGTAATCCGGCGTGGAAAGCAGCGTGGCCACCGCGAGCATGGCCACAAGCATTTGCCCGCCGAACTTGGCACGGGCGGACAGTCCCAGGTTCCGGTGTTTGACCACTTTGATGTAGTCGTCCGCAAAGCCCACAGCGCCGAACCCTGCATACACGAACAGGGTCAACCAGAGGTAGGCGTTGGTCAGATCGCCCCAGAGCAGGGAGCTGGAAATCACGGCCAGGCCGATGATGAGTCCGCCCATGGTGGGGGTGCCTTCCTTGCACTGGTGGGCCGGGCCGTCTTCGCGGATGTACTGGCCGCACTTGATGCGCTTGAGCCAGCGGATCACGCTCGGGCCGAGCAGGATGGAGATGATCAGGGCCGTGAGCAGCGCATAAATGGACCGGAAGGTGATGTACCGGAATACGTTGAACGCGCTGATGGAGTCCGAGAGGGGATAGAGCAGATTGTAGATCATGCGTGGGCCTCCCGGCGGTTATCCAGCTCCCGGCGCAGCGCCTGGGCATAGTTTTCCATGCGGCAGGAGCGCGATCCTTTGAACAGGACCACCGCGCCAGCGGCGGATGACGCCGCGTCCAGCTCGCGCCAGTGGCGAAGCAGGGCATCGGGTTCGGCAACGGGCCGGACCAAGCCGTTGCACCGGCAACCGCGGGCCACGTCCTCGGCATGTTCGCCATGAAAAAACACGGCTTCGGGTCGGCATTCGGCCAGGAGCGCACCCAGGGCTTCATGTTCGGATCGGGCCGCATTGCCCAGTTCCTTCATGTCGCCCAGGACCAGCACCAGGGGCAGGCCGTTGTCGCGGGCCATGTCGTGGGCGGTGCGGATGGCGCCGTGCATGGAAATGGGGTTGGCGTTGTAGGTGTCGTCGATGATGGTGACGCCGTGCAGGTCGCGGCAGGCAAAGCGTTGCCCGGGGACATGAAGCGCATCCAGCCCGGCCTGGAGCGCGGCGAGGTCCAGGCCCAGCAGATGGCCCACTGTTGCGGCGGCCCCCAGGTTCTCGGCGAAATGCGCCCCACAGAATGGAGCCTCGACGTGGCCTTGTTCCTTCGGCGTGCGAATGAAATATCGACCGCGACCTTCCGCGAGATTGTGCGTGAAGCAGCAGAAATATGGAGAGTCCTTGTCCGTGGTGGAATAGCGCACCAGATCGGGCCGCAGGGCCAGGGCTTCCCGGAGCAGGGCCGGGTGGTCCGCATTGACCACGGCCTGGCCGTCAGGCCGGAGGTGACGCAACAGAGAGGCCTTGGCCCGGGCAACGCCGTCCAGGTCGCCCAGTCCTTCCAGGTGGGCGCAGCCGATGTTGTGGATTACGGCCATGTCCGGGGAGGCCACCACCCCGAGTTCGTCCATGTCTCCTGGCTTACTGATGCCCAGTTCCATGACCCAGAGTGCGGCTTTGGGATCGGCGCGGAAAATGGAAAGAGGCAGGCCGATCTGGTTGTTCAGGTTTCCGGCGTTGCGGCTGACCGAGCGGTCTTGCTGCGCCATGGCCGCGATGAGTTCCTTGACCGTGGTTTTCCCTGCCGAACCTGTTACGGCCAGCACACGGGCATGGGCTGCGTCGCGGCAGCCTCGGGCCAGAAGACCCAGCGTCTGAACGGTGTTCCGAACCATGAATACGGGAACGTCCAGATCAAGCAGCTTTGAGGAAACAACGGCTGCGGCTCCAGCGCGGACAGCGGCTTCAGCAAAGGCGTGGCCGTCGAACCGCTCCCCCTCGATGCAGACGAACAGGCTACCGGATTCCACGGCACGGCTGTCCGTGCATACGGACGTGAACCGGACATCGTCCCGGGGCGCGGTTTCGGCATCGCCGAGCAGGAGGCGTTCCGCCATACGCAGGGTCAGGGTCACCCGAGCACCTCCTGAATGGCCTTGGCCACGGATTCCACATCGGAGAAAGGCAGTTTTTCGTCGCCGACCTGTTGGTAGGTCTCGTGTCCCTTGCCGGCCACAAGCAGAACGTCGCCGGGTTGCATCATGGCCACGGCGCGTTCCATGGCCGCATAGCGGTCCACTTCGCGCAGGGCCAGGTGGCAGTTGGCCAGCCCGGGCCAGGCATCGTCCATGATGCGCACGGGATCTTCATGCCGGGGATTGTCCGAGGTGAGAATGCCCACATCCGCGTGCTTGGCCACGGCCTCGGCCATGAGCGGGCGCTTGGTGCGGTCGCGGTTGCCGCCGCAGCCGAACAGGGCCAGCAAGCGGCCTTCGGTGATCTCCCGCAGGGCCGTGAGCACGTTGATCAAGGCGTCCGGGGTGTGAGCGTAGTCCACAAAAATATCCAGCCCCTGGTCATTGGGAACCCGCTCCAGACGGCCGGGAACACCGTGAAACGCTTCGAGCTTGCGCATATCCCGCGGGGACAGTCCGAGGCAGAGTCCTACGGCCTGGGCCGCTAGCAGGTTCAGGGCATTGTGCTTGCCGATGAGCTTGGAGTGCATTTCCCACTGATTGCCTTGGTGATGCATACGCATGTGCAGGCCCGAGGCCGTGGAGGAGAGCACTTCCCCGTGCAGGGCGTCCGTATCTTCCGGCGCCGGACCCAGCCCATAGGCCAGGGCGTTGTGGGCCTCGGGCAGCAGCCGACGGCCGTAGGGGTCGTCATAGTTCAGCACCCAGACCTTGTCCTTGTTCGGACGTTCGCGAAAGAGCGCGGCCTTGGCGTTGAAGTAGTGCTCCATGTCTCCATGGTAGTCCAGGTGGTCCTGGGTCACGTTGGTAAGCACGGTGACGTCGAATTCCAGTCCGGCCACCCGTTTTTGTTCGATGGCGTGGGACGAAGCCTCCATGACCACGGCGTCAACATCGCTGTGGGCCATGTTGCAGATTAGTTCGTGCAGGGTCCAGCAATCCGGGGTGGTCAGGGTTGCGTCCAGGGAGAACCCGGGCCAGCGGTAGGCCACGGTACCCATCAGTCCCGCCTTCAGCCCCACGGCCGAGAGCAGGTGTTCGATGATGAAGGCCGTGGTGGTCTTGCCGTTGGTGCCGGTGATGCCCACGAGCCGCAGACGTTGATTGTCGGCGTGAAAATGAGCGCGGGCAAGTTGCCCCAGGGCTTCGGCCGCGTCGGGCCGGACCAGGAGAGCCGCGTCCGTGCCGTGGGTCCAGGTGCCTTCCTGTTGGGTGACGATATATTTGGCGCCGTTTTGCAGCGCATCGGGGATGAACCGGGTGCCGTCCACACTGCTGCCCGGCAAGGCGACAAACACCTCCCCAGGGAGCACTTTGCGGGAGTCGGTACGCACGCGCAGTCCGTCCGCCGCCAGCGCGAGCAGCTCGGTCCATGTGGGTTGATTGGGTTGCGACATGCCTTTCCTACGTTTTTCGTTATGAGAGCCAGAGAATAAAAACATCCTGCCCCCCTTGGTTTCCCGTTTCGGGCCAGGGCTGTCCCGGATCGGGCCGTTGGCCCGTCACGGTCATGCCGTTGCCCTTGAGCACCGGAACCACGCCGCCGCGCGCAAGGATTTCCATGGCGCGGCGCAACGGCATTCCAGTGACGTCCGGTGTGGTCCCTCCCTCAAAGGATGAACCGGACACGGGTTTCGGAGCCTCGGGCGGCCCCGTGTTCTGCTGCGCCATGGCGGCCTCGGCCACGGCCTCGCCGTCGGGAACCACCTCAAAGGCGGGACTGGACGGATCGGGCAGACGGCCATAGTAGGCCAGAGTGCGCATGGCCACTTCCTTGACCACTGGAGCGGCCACTTTGCCGCCTGCGTTGGTGGTCTCGGGTTCGTCCACCATGGTCACCACCAGCAGTTCCGGATCGTCGCCGGGAACCAGTCCCACGAACGAGGAGAGATATTTGTCCCCGTATCCTCCGGTGGTCGTGGCCTTCTGCGCCGTGCCGGTCTTACCCGCCATGGTCACACCGGGAATCCGTGCGAAACGGCCCGTGCCGTCCTCCTGAACCACTTCGGTCATCATGGAGAGCACCTGTTTGGCCGTGGACGGGCTGAACATCCGGTCCTGCGGGCCGAAATCCGCGTCCTGCTTGGGCAGGAGCACGAGCCGCAACGGTTGGCGCACGCCCTGGCAGGCAATGGGCAAAAAGGCCTGGGCCATTTGCAGGGCTGTGACGCTGATGCCCTGACCAAAGGAAGCTGCGGCCAGGTCGAATTCGTTCCATTCGCGCACGGGCCGGAGAATCCCCGGGGATTCCGCCGGAAGAGCAAGCCTGGAGCGTTCTCCGAAACCGTAGTGCCGGAGGTAGTCGAAATAGTGTTGGGCACCCAGGGCTTCACCGATTTTCGCGGCGCCGATATTGGAGGAGTAGCGCAGTACCTTGTTTACGGACATCCACTTGTAGTTGTGGTGGTCGCGAATCCAGTTCGGCCCGACCTTGTAGCGTCCTTCCTCGCAGTCAATGAGCTTGTCGGGCGTGATCACACCCTCTTCCAATGCCGCGGCAAAAAGCAGCGGTTTCATGGTGGACCCGGGTTCCACGGCGTCCATGGCCGCCCTGTTCCGACGGATGTCGGCGGTGGAACGGCGATACGCATTGGGATTGAAAAACGGATAACTGGCCATGGCCAGAATTTCGCCTGTTGGCACGCGGACCACCACAGTGGTGCCGCTTTTGGCTTTGAAGCGGGTCACGGCATCGGCGAGGGCTTGCTCTGTCACGTCCTGGATATGCGTGTCAATGGTCAGGCGCAGATCCTGGCCGTCGATATCCACTTCCCGTCCCTGGGCATCCAGGTAGAGACGTCGTCCCGAGGCGTCGCGCAGCTTGACTTGTTCGGCCTTGCCCCCGGCCAGGCGGGGTTCAAAGGCGCGTTCCAGCCCTTCCATGCCCTTGCCGTCGATGTTCACGAATCCGAGCAGTTGGCCGGCAAGCCGCCCCTGGGGATAAAGCCGTACATACTCACTGGTGAGGTACACGCCGTCCAGGTCCGCTTTTGTCAGGGCCACGGCTTCCCGATCCGTGATCTGCCGTTTGATCCAGATGAAATTTTTTCGGGAGGCCAGGTGCGCCTTGAGTCCCTGTTCGGAAACCCCGAGAATATCGTGCAGGGCTTTGGCGGTGGTGCCGCGGTCCGAGACTTCCACGGGCCGCAGGTACGCGGATTTGGCTTCCACACTGGTGGCCAGCAGATCGCCGTCACGCGCCAGGATGCGCCCGCGTCGTCCGCGTTCGAACTCGGTGGACAGCGTTTGCTTGGCGGCGAGTTGTTCCAGCTTGGGACCGCGGTAGAGCTGAATCCATCCGGCCCGGACCCACAGTCCGGCCCACACAAGGGCGAACAGAATCCCGGCCAGGATCAACCTGGAACCGCTGGGACCGGGACGTTTATGTTCTCGTTTCGCTCTCATGCCGTATTCCGTCTGTTCAGGAGACCGCTCAGTCTTGGACCGGCAGTCTGCGGATTTGTCCAGGCTCGGCCGGACCCAGCCCGTGCCGTGCGGCCAGTTTTTTGAGCTGGTAGGGGGAGAGCAGGTTGTTGCGCTCCACTTCCAGCTTGTCCACATGCTGGGTGATCCGTTCCATTTCGTTTTCCGCCTGTTCCATACCGTAGGCCAGTTCGGTGCGTTCTATGTTCAGCCAGACCGATGCCAGCCGCAGGCCCAAAGCCAGTAATACCAGCGCCAGAATCATCAGAAAGCCGTTGTGGGCGGACGTTTCCCGGGGTGCGGTTTCCGATCGTGCCGAACTCATGCCTCGGCTCCTGGCGTGAGTCGTTCGGCCACGCGCAGTTTGGCGCTCCGACTGCGCGGATTGGTCCCGGCCTCCTCCTCCGAGGGGCTGAGGGGCCGCTTGGTCAAGATTTTTACTTCCGGCTCGTGCTCGCAGGTGCACATGGGCTGGCGCGGCGGGCAGACGCAGCCTTTGGCGGCGCGCCGGAAGGCCAGCTTCACGGCTCTGTCCTCCAGGGAGTGGAAGGAAATGATGCAGACGCGGGAACCGGGATTGAGCCGCCCGGCAATGCGGTCCAGAAAGTATTCCAGTTCGTCCAGTTCGTGGTTCACGGCGATGCGCAAGGCCTGGAAGGTGCGGGTGGCGGGATGGGTGCGTGCCTTGGCCCGCCATTTGGCGGGATATGCCTGTTCCACGATACGGGCCAGTTGCAGGGTGTCTTCGATGGGAGCTTCCTCCCGCGCCTGGAGGATGGCCTTGACGATGCGTCCGGCCTGGGGTTCCTCGCCGTAGCGGTGCAGGATGCGTTTGAGATCCGAGTAGGAGCCTTTGTTGACCAGGGTGCGGGCCGGAGGCTGTCCGTCGGTGGGGTCCATGCGCATGTCCAGCGGGCCGGACTCCAAAAAGCTGAAGCCGCGCTCGGCGCGGTCGAGTTGCAGGGAGGAGACCCCCAGGTCGAGCACGGCGCCGTCCACGCCGGGCCATTGTTTGTCGTCCAGGGCGTCTTCAAAGCGGCTGAAGGGCAGGTGGTAGAGGTGGACCCGATCCCCGTGGGGGGCGAGTCGTTGTTCGGCCTGTTCCAGGGCTTGTTCGTCGCGATCCAGGCCGATGAGTTCGGCGTGGGGATCGGCAGGGGTGCGTTGCCGTTCCGCCTCATCCAGCAGGGCCAGGGAGTGGCCGCCCATGCCGAGGGTGCCGTCCAGGTACCGTCCGCCGGGCCGTGGGCGCAGCCATTCGACCACCTCGTGCAGGAGCACGGTGGTGTGCAGACGGCCGGGATCGGTGTTGGCGTTACACGGCATGGCCACCTCCCAGGAAGGGGAGTACGATGTCGTTTTCTTCAAGTTCTTCGGACACATCGCAATCAATGGACAGCAACTCTTCGTATTCCTTTACGGACCAGATCTCAAAACGGGCGCCCGAACCCATGACCACTACTTCCTTGTCCAGCCGACCGCTTTTGCGCAGGTTTACGGAGATGGGCAGCCGTCCCTGTGCGTCCAGCCGGGCTTCTTCGTAGCCGGACCAGAGGATGCGTTGCATGATCTGGAACTTACGGCTGGGATGGCGCCTCTTGTCCAGTTCGACTTCGGTGATCTCCCACTGATGAGGGGTCATGCCGATGACGTGGCGTTCGTAGAGCGTGAGCACGACCGTACCGTCCGCAGAGCCTTCCAGGAGCATGTCCTTGAAGTTCGGCGGAAGGGCAAGACGCCCCTTGGCGTCCAAATTGCGGTACGCTTGTCCACGGAATTTCATGCGCCCATCCCTCGTGCCGGGGTCGAAACCACTTGACCCCTCATTCTCCCACTTAATTACACCCTTTCACCACCCCTGCCCCTTTTATGGCATATTGTCAACAGGAAAAAGATTTTCACCTTTGTAAAAAACGTGATTATACCTTGATTGCGGGACATTTTTGGGCGCCGGGTGGAAGGTGGGAAAGCGGGGGATGGAAATAATGGTTAGTGATTTCGGCCTGCCGTATGCTATGGACAGTTCACGGGCAGGAAGGGACGAACAAGAATATCCTTTCCTTGGAAAACGGCCGCCGGACCGTTATGCCGGTACGACCAACACCGCGATATGCGGAGGAGGACAATAGCAGATGCGTACCAAGATCATCGCCACGCTCGGACCCGCCAGTTCCGACCGGGATGCCATTCTCGGACTGGTTCGGGCCGGGGCGCGGATCTTTCGACTGAATTTTTCGCATGGTGGGCGGGAAGGGTTTGAACGCCTGGTAGCCATTATCCGAGAGCTGGAACAGGAAACCGGGGAAACCCTGAGCATCCTGCAGGATCTTTCCGGCCCGAAGATCCGCACGTGCGACATCGGCCTGGGCACGTTGGAAGTGACCAAGGATACGGAAATCCTTCTGGGTGCCCCCGGTCAGGAAGAGGGTCGGGACGAGATGTTTATCTGCCTGGATCAACCCGAGATTCTGCGCAGCCTCAAACCCGGCGAAGTGGTGGCCCTGTCCGACGGCATGCTCCGGTTCAAGGTGGCGGAGCGGCTGGGGGAACTCTTGGTCCGCATGGTGGCTGTGAACGCTGGTATAGCCCCGCCCCGTAAGGGTATTTCCTTCCCGGGCAAGGACATCAGCCTGGAAGCCGTCACCGCCAAGGACCGGGCCGACCTCAAGGTGGGCCTGGAGCTTGGAGTGGACATGGTGGCCATCAGCTATGTGCAGGAGGCCGAGGATGTGGCCCGGCTCAAGTCCCTGATGCGGGAGTACGGCCGGACGCTGCCTGTGGTTTCCAAGTTGGAACGGCCCAAGGCCATCCGCAATCTGGATCGGATCATCGAAGAGTCCGACGGTATCATGGTGGCGCGGGGCGACCTGGGCCTGGAGTGTGATCTGCCCACATTGCCTTCCCTCCAGAAGCGAATCATCCGCGCTTGCAACCATGCGGGAAAACCCGTTATAGTTGCGACACAAATGTTGCTGTCCATGGTTTCCAGTCCCATGCCCACCCGCGCCGAGACCACGGACGTGGCCAACGCCATTCTGGACGGCGCGGACTGCATCATGCTTTCGGAGGAAACGGCCATTGGCCGATACCCGGTGGAAACCGTGCGCTACATGGGCGAGATCGCGGCGCAGGCCGAAGCGTACTTCTTTGAGGAGGCGCGGCCCGTTGCCCCGGCATACGAGGACCAGACCGCCAAGTTCCTGGCTTATGCCGCCTGCATGCTGGCGGATAAAAGCCGCTCCAGGGCCATTGTCTGCCACAGCCGCAGCGGCGCCACGGCCCGGATTCTCTCGGCCTGTCGGCCTCGCCAGCCCATTCATGCACTCAGCGCGGATCGTCGGACCCGGCATTTTACCCAGCTTTCCTGGGGAGTGATTCCGGCCGAACCGCCGACGGACGAGGAAAACCACCAGGAGCGCTGTGAACGGTACATCCGTGAGCATCAGGCGTTTCAGGAGGGGGACAGCGTGATCCTCACTGCGGGGCAGCCCACCAACAAGCGGCAGCTCCAAACCCAGACCAATGTGGTCAAGGTCTACGAGAAGTAAGTATGAGCGCTGCAAAAATCGATGTCCCCGAAGGCCTGAACGAGGAATACTACCAGATCAATACGGATATCCTTAGTAGCTTCAACAAGTTCCGCCCCCCGCTGGACATTTTCTTTCTCAAGGAGGATGTGGTCCGGCTCAAGCCGTACTATCGCGTGGGCGGGCGGTTGAGCATGGAGCAGACCGAGGAACTGCCCGAATTGACGAACCAGGGGCTGATCTTTGTTTCCCGCAAGGACCATGCGGTCTACGTCAAGCACATCAGCTACCAGCTGGATTTGGTGCTCATTGATAAGAATCTGCATGAACGCGAAATTGCGGACATCTTCACCCAGGCATTGACCCGTCGGCTGGAGGAATTCCTGGACCAGCCCGTGAAGCCCGTGTTCCAAAAACTCTACACAGACCTGATGGTGCTGACCGAGTACCTGATTACGGATATTCACCGCGTCCGCGCGCTCATGCGCCGGCTGCACAAGGAACACAGTCTGGCCCGCCATTGCTTCAATTGCGGCATCGTGGGACTGGCCCTCTACGGGTTCATCTACACCAATAATTTTGAGGAAGGCGGAGTCCGGCGGAAGTTTTTCGACCGGTTGACCCTGGGGCTGTTCCTGCATGACATGGGCATGAGCAAGGTGCCCAAGTTCATCGTGGACAAGGAATCCCCCCTGACCACGGACGAACGCAATAAAATTTTGCAGCATCCCATGCACGGGGTGGAGATGTTGGCCAAGCTCGACATCAAATATCCCGAACTGGAACAGTGCGTCATGGAGCACCATGAACGGCTCAACGGCTCGGGGTATCCACAAAAGCGCAGCGGGGACGACATTTCCTCCCTGGGACGCCTCTGCGCGCTGGTGGATTCCTGGTGTGCCATGATCACGAAGCGGGTGTACGCCGAACCCATGGACCGGTTGGAGGCGGTGCGCGCACTCATTGCGGACAATGGTTATGACACGGGCCTGGCGCAGCAGCTGCAGGTGCTTTTGGTGGAACGGCTGAAATAGCGGAGCAAGGCCTCAGGTCCGCTGTTTTGCAATGCTATAATATTATAATGATGCAATGCGTGGCCGGCGCTACGGGTTGCAGCATCTTCGGCAGGGACCGCCCGCACGTTTTGCGTAGGACGTGCGGGCGGTGTGCCATGAAGGGGTTCTCAAGGAACCGTCTGATCCGGCCGGACCTCGATTTCCATGTCAAAACCGTGGCCCATGCCCGCATTGACCTTGACAAGCCAGGTGCCGGGGCGGTCCGGCAGAAACGCGAAGCGTCCACGCGCATCCGTGCGTCCGTTTTGGAACTCCTCGTCTCCGCCGCCCGGCGGGTAGATCAATACTTCAGCATACGACGCCAAGGTGCCGTCGGAGAACGTGGCCTCCACCACCTGGGCGATTTGCTCATAGTTGATGCGTCGGATGCCGTGGGCGTGCGAAGGATTCGGGACACTGAGCCAGGCCGCCAGGACTACCAAGGTCCATAGCCCGATTCGTACCTGTCGCGTCCGGCAAAAACCGTTGCGCATTTATTGCACCTCAAAAATCAGAACCGAACGGATCACGTGGCCGTTGTAATCCTCGGTGGGTTGGTTGATCTTGTGTTCCACGCGAACCATCCACACGCCCGGAGCCGTGACCTTGACCCACACGGAGCCGTCGTCGCGCGGTTCGCCGGAGTAGGCAAAGGCCATGGTTTCATAGGAAAAACCGTCATACGTGGCCAATACGCCGTTGGTGGTCACGGGCTTGCCGTCCAGCAGCACCTTGAAGCCCAGTTCATCCCCGGGGCGCGCCATGGTGGGATCGCTCAGCGGGACGATTTCCAGCTTCTGACCCAATACCTGTTTCCAGCCATCATCGCCGTGTTCCACGGTGAGCAGCGTCTTGCAGAATTTTTCATATTTGTTGCTCTGGATCACGCCGTCCAGCCCCTTCATGGACGCGGCCTTCCAGCCTTTAGTGGTCTGCGTCCAGACAACGCCTTCGCGATGACCGGCCAGAATTGCGGTGCCTTCCCTTTTGGCTTTGAGTTGGCCGTCCAGGGTGAAAAGCATGGGGTTGGGTGTTACACTCAAGGCCGTGGACGATTTGCCCTCCACCAAGGCGAGCTTGACGTGCTCTTGCGGTTCCACCTCTTCGGAAACCATCATAACATGCGAGGAAATCACGGAAAAGGGGACTACCTCACCCTTTTGCACGGTCAGCTTGACGGGTTTGACAAGAAATTCATGAGCCTGGGCAGGCAAAGCCGCAAAAATCAAAGCCAGGCAGAGCAGGGGAAGCAGGCGTCGTGCGTTCATTATTCCTCCATTCAGGTTGGATAAAAATACAATTCGTAACACGATGTGTATATGGCCGGGATTGTAGTGTCAAGAATGTCTGTTTCGTGTCACGGGTTGATGGCCATGCACTCCATACGGAATTTCAACGCAAGGCCGCGGGACCACGGCAGCCTCGCGTGGAGCACGGCCCGGTCTGGCGAATCAGCAGGGGGAATGGTATGAACGTGGCGTGAGAAGGCAACGCGTGGTCTTGACGGAAACGGAGGTCGAAATGTCACGGATTCCATGGCGTCCAGCCCGGCCATTGTGCTGGTGCGTATGCCTTGTTGCCCTGCTGGTGGTGTTTGCTCCGATCAATGCGTCCTGGGCGGGATTGAAACGCTCCTGGCCGTACGCGCCCGGGGAGCGGCTGGAATATGAAATTTATTGGACCGTGGTCTATGCGGGGACGGCCAGTGTTTCCGTGTTGCCCGATACCGAGATCAAGGGGATTCCTGCCCGGCATTTTCGGGCAGAGGCGCGCTCCTCACCCTTCATTGATTCGTTCTACAAGGTGCGGGACACCATTGACTCCTGGACGGACATGACCGTGGACCGGACCTTGCGTTTTGAGCAATACCAGCGTGAGGGGGATTATCACCGCGACACCATTCTGGATATGGATTGGACTGCCGGGCGTGTGGACCGATATGGCAAAAAGGGGTTCAAGAACAGCCTGGATCTGCCCGGTGACGTGTTGGATCCGCTGGCCATTCTTTTCCACTTTCGCACGCACTGGCTGTTCAAGGATCGCGTGGTTTCAGGCTGGGTCACGGACGGCAAGAAAATGGTCAACGGATCCGGCCGGGTAGTGGGGCGTGAAACCCTGGATACCCCGTTTGGCCCGCTGGATTGTTTCCGGGTGGAGCCGGAGACCAAGGATTTGGGCGGCGTGTTCAAGAAAAGCGACGATGCGCGAATTGAGATGTGGTTTACGGCCGATGATCGGCGCATTCCCGTGCGGATCCGCAGCAAGGTGGTGGTGGGGCATTTTTCTCTGGAACTGATTGATGCCAAGGGCGTACCCGGTCTGGTCAAACTGGAGGATTGATCCGGGATTTGTCCAGGCGCAGATGGAGCTTGTTGGAGCGCGGGAACTCACGGCGCACAAGCCGTTTGAGCAGCCCGCGCAATTCCCGGCGTTCGCAGGTTTTGTCCTGGTGTGTAAATCCTCGTTCCTCCACGAGAAAGCGGCTCGAATCGCCGGAAGGAGCATGGATCGGCCGGACGCACACCCAACGGTCCCGCTTGTAGCTCAGTAGGGTCACGCCCGTGAACCCGGGTCGCTCTGCATGGCGCAGCACCTCAGCCACGGCATTGCCGCAGGGGATCATCACAGTTTTTTCAACTCCCGTCGCTGGGTGGGATCGCATTCCCCCAGCTGGTAGAGCCGCAGTTTGGTGGAGCGAGGAAATTCCCGTTTAAAAAGTGTCTTCAGCAGCTTACGCATGCCTTTGCGATCGGCGGCGTGCCGCTCCAGCACGTAACCATCTTCCCATACCTCGAAGGAATCCGGTCCGATCCGGCGGAGCAGCAGGGACCGGTTACGCTTATAGGTTCGTAAATCCAGGCAATGCCGGTCCGGGAGTTTGTCCAGGCGGCGGAGGATGTCTTCCAGGGCGGTGGCCTTGTCGATCATGGGGAAAGAGGCTAGGGAAGACGGCTTGATTTTGTCAACATGGTTTCTGTGGGGTTTCCACCGAATTTGGTATATAATTTTGTAATTTTCAATGTTCGGCGGTTCCATCTGACCGCGTGAACGTATATATAGGACACCTATGCAAAAAGACACGATCATCGAATGTGACATTGAATCCCTGGCTTATGGTGGACGCGGCGTGGCCCGCGTGGACGGCAGGGTTGTTTTTGTGGAACGGGCCTTGCCCGGCCAGACCGTCAAGGCCCGGCTGGTGAAGGTGAAAAAACGGTTTGCTGAAGCCGTGCTGGAAGCGGTGACGGAACGCAGCCCGGAACAGGCCGAGCCGTTTTGCCGTCATTTCGGCGAGTGCGGCGGATGCCTGCACCAGGATCTGGCCTATGACGCGCAATTGCGGGAAAAGCACGCCCAGGTGCGGGACGCCATGGAGCGACTGGGCGGATTGGAATTCCAAGAGGTGCTCGAGCCTGTGGGGTCGCCCCGAATTCAAGGCTACCGCAATAAAATGGAATTCGCGTTTACCGGACAGGGGGACAACCTGGTGCTGGGCTTGCGTCGGCGCGGCGCGAAAGAGGTGGTGGATGTGCCTGGCTGCCGGCTCATGCATGATGATGCCATTGCTTTGGTGCGCGAGGCCGCGGAGTTTTGCCGGGAGACGAACATCCCGTCCTGGTCGCCCCGGAATCGTAAAGGATACTGGCGACACCTGGTGGTGCGCCGCAGCGAGGCGGACGGCCGGAAGCTCGTGCATCTGATTACCACGCCGGATAAGGCCAAGCATGATGCGGCCAAGGCGTTGGGAGAATATCTTACGGCCGAAATGGGGGCGGACGGTTTTGTGCATTCCACCCGGAAAAGCGGTCTGGAACTGGCGTTCGGCGAACGCCGGGTCATGTCGCTGGGGCGGCCGCGTTTGTTGGAGCGGCTGTCCACAGGTTCCCGGGAATTGCGGTTCCATATTTCCGCGGACGCGTTTTTTCAGCCCAATACCGAAACGGCTGGAATCCTCTGCCGCACAGTGCTGGAATTTGCCGGACTGGGCGGCAACGAGCATGTGCTCGATCTCTATTGCGGTGCCGGTGGATTTGCGTTGACCCTGGCCGACCATGCCCGAAAGGTCACCGGGCTGGAGGTGGTGCCTGCGGCCGTGGAGGACGCCCTGCGTAACGCCGAGGTCAATGGTCTGGAGAACTGTACCTTTGAGGTGCGGGATTTGGACGGCGACAAGGAAGAGGAATTGCGGCTTCCGCAAGCCGACGTGGTGGTGTGTGATCCGCCGCGTGGCGGCATGTCCGCGCCATTGGTGCAGGCGTTGCGGCGCATGGCCCCCTCCCGCGTGGTGGCGGTGAGCTGTGATCCGCCCGCTCTGGCGCGGGATGCCGCGGAATTGGGCTATGTTCCGAAGCGGCTGATCACGGTGGATCAGTTTCCACATACGGCGCATGTGGAGTGCGTGGCTCTTCTGGAGCGGGAATCCTGAGCACGGGAAGAGTGCCGCATGACGAACGACCCCGGGAAGCGGTAGGACCGTCCCGGGGTCATTTGCGTGGAGGCTGTGTGCGTGAGATTATTTGGCGCTGGGCAGCCGATGCTTGAGCCGGATGGCCAGCACGGGGCAGTCCGCAATGTGCATCAAGGCGTTGGTGGTACTGCCCACAATCATGCCCACGAGATTGGAACGCCCGCGTGAGCCGATGATGATGATGTCGGCGTTGCGCCGCTGGGCCGTGTCTGCAATGGCTTCAGCCGCGGGACCGTCCAATATGTGGGATTCCCAGGGGACGTCGTTTTTATCCAGGAGTTCCTGATACCAGGATTGCCGGTGCTTGGCCCGCCGCCGCATCTCCTTCATGGTGTACTGGTGTGCGGGGTCGTTGGTAACAATGGTCTGCCCGCGATAGGTGGTTACGATAAGCACCTTGGAACCGAAGGCTTTGGCCAGATCCACAGCGTAACGCGCTGCATGTTTGGAGTGGTCCGAGCCGTCCGCGCCGAGCAGTATTTTCTTCATGGGCATGGAAACGATTCCTCCGGGCTTGATGGCGTTGGGGTTGTCAGTCTGAAGTATATGTAGAATTTTTTCCCGAAAATGGCAACGATACGGGCGCTCCTTGTGGCCGCGGCGTTTGGCGTGTAGGGACCAGGAAAGGGAGGCGACCATGCAACGACCCATGATCCGAAAAGGACTCTTGGACCTGGTGTTCTCCGGCGCGTATATGAAACGCTGGAACGACAAACTGCGTCCATTGCAGCTTGTGGAAGTGGATAAACAGTCGCACAAGATGATTGTGGCCTGGCTGCTGTTCATGCTCAACAGTCGGGACATGGATGAAGGCACCCGCCTGAATCTTGGTGACCAGGTGGTAGAAGGCGGCATGTTCGACTACCTGTTCCGACTGGTCATCACGGACATCAAGCCTCCGGTTTTTTACCGCATCAAGGCCAACCCCGATGATTACGCCAGGCTCTCGGACTGGGTGCTCAAAACGCTGCGCCCCCTGCTGGCTCCTCTGGGCGAGGAGTTTCTCTGCCGCATGACCGACTGGCTCCGTGTCCCCGAGGAGGACACCCAGGCCCGGCGTATTCTTTCGGCCGCCCACCTCTACGCCAGCTATTCCGAATTCAAGCTCATCAAGGGGCTGAATCCGTTCGGCTACGATATGGATGAGATCGAACGCAGCTTTCTGGACCGGCTGGATGCCTTGTCGGGTGTGGCCGGTGTGCCGGAATTGCTGGCCGGACTGGCGGATGAATCCCAGGCCGGGGCCATGGCCCGGCTTGCCGCGCTGTGCGGGCATTTGCGTTTTCAGCAGCGCTGGTCCCAAACGCCCCGCGTGCCGGAAACCACGGTGCTGGGGCATGTGTTCCTGGTGGCGGCCTATGCTTGGTTCTTCAGCCTGGAAGTGGGCGCCTGCCGCGCCCGGCGGCAGAATAATTTTTTCACCGGCCTGTTTCATGATTTACCGGAATTGCTCACCCGGGACATCATTTCGCCGGTGAAGCAGTCCGCACCGGAAATCGCGGACTTGATCCGGGCCTACGAGGAAAAAGAGCTGGAGCAGATGGTCCTGGAACCATTGCGCGGCGGGGGGTACACGGATATCGCGGCCCGGTTGGAATATTATTTGGGCAAGGAAGTGGGATCCGAGTTCACGGCCTGCGTAGTGCGGGGCGGAAAGGTGCAACGCGTGGAAAGCGTGGAACTGGCCCGGCGTTTCAATAAGGACGGGTTTGACCCCAAGGATGGGGAACTGTTGAAGATGTGCGACAGCATCGCCGCGTTTATCGAGGCGTACGCCGCCATTCGCAATGGCATCAGCGCGGACCAGCTGCATCAAGCTGTCTGGCGTCTGCGCAGCAGGTTTCAGGAAACGCCGGAAGTGGCAGGGGTGCAGGTGGGGGCGCTGATGGCGGATTTTGATTGATTTTTTACCTCTGCAATCGACTGAAAACAAGAATGTTTTATTTATATGGTGTTGTCTTCGGTGGGCGGCAGGAAGCCCAGGAAAGGGCATAGAAAACGACGAAGGTCAGACTTTTAAAATCTGCTTGCCCGGTCTTCCGGTTTGGGGAGTGGCTTCCATGGTCCGGGCGGAAATCTTGCCGCCGCAATCCAGGCATTGCCAATAGGATCGGGATGTAAGCGGACACCGCAGACAGTTGATGAACTTCTGATAGGTGGTGGTCCCGCAGTGGGGGCAGGGGCGACGTTGCAGTATCATGCCATGATCCGTCCATGATCCGTAACCTGTTGCGCAGGCTTGAAATGTAGCCTGAGAATCAAACTCGACTACCCTGGAACGATCAGCAATGCAAGCGATTGAGATGTTTGTAACAATCCGTAACGCTGTTCCGAAGCCAGGTAGGGCTATGGAAAATAGCGTTGAAGCAGTAACGACAATGGATGAAAGGATATTAAATAGTTATGACTATTGTGATGGGTGATGTCGCGATACGCCAAGTCGAACCCAGGGATCTGGATTCGTGCTGTACTCTTGAGGCCGCGTGTTTTCCTCCGGCCGAGGCTGCGGACCCGCAGTCCGTGCAGGTGCGTCTCCAAACGTATGCCGAGGGATTTTTAGTGGCCGAAACCCGTGGAGCAAAGCGGGTCGTGGTGGGCATGGTCAACAGCGGAGCTACGCACAAGACCGATATCACGGACGAAGCGTTCAAAAAGCTGGTGGGGCATGATCCGGACGGGAGCAATCTGGTTGTTTTTTCCCTGGCCGTGCTGCCGCAGTTCCAGGGGCGTGGCATTGCCGGGCAGCTCATGCGTGCCTATGCCGAACGTGGGGCGGCGATGCGCAAGCAGCGAATCCTGCTGCTCTGCAAGGATCGGCTGGTACCCATGTATGAACATCTGGGCTACCGTGACGCGGGCCTGAGCGCGTCGGACCACGGCGGCGCCTGCTGGCACGAAATGGTGCTGGACCTTGCCGTGCACAAGGGTATGGCCTGAGCCGGATTTTGCCTGGCTGTGAGCGGTGCGTGCGGTGCCAATCTGAACTGGAGGGAAGGGCGGCGTAAGGGGGTGGCCTAAAGCCGTTTGTACCTATATTTGTACCTACACGGTTTTGACATCTCCACCAGATTATGTCTTAACCAGTTGAATTTAATTGGTCGGGGCGGAGGGATTTGAACCCCCGGCATCCTGCTCCCAAAGCAGGCGCGCTACCAGTCTGCGCCACGCCCCGACGGGTGGATACTGTTACGGAAAAAGCACGGCAATGGCAACCGTTCTGAAGCGCTGAAATGGCGTGGAGTCGTGGAATATGCTTTGGCGGCGAGAATCCGTGTTTGCACCCAGCAATGATTTCTCCTGAAACGGCGTTGCAATCGTTTGCACTGCCAACGCTGGAAGTCGTTTTGGGGCCGTCGGCTAGTTCCACACCCCGGCGATGGGGTGTCCGCAATCCGGGCAGTGACCGTCGCCGATACGGTAGTCGCGCACGCCGAATCCCAGTCGTTCCACAAGCCGCTCGCCGCAACCCGGGCAAAACGTATGGTTGGCCTCATGGCCGGGTACGTTGCCGATATACACGTAGCGCAAACCTGCTTCGTGTCCGGCGCGCAAGGCACGCTCCAGGGTGGGCAGGGGGGTGGGCTGCGTGTCCATGAGTCGGAATTGGGGATGAAAGCGGGAAACGTGCCAGGGGGTGTCCTTGCCCAGGGTCTCGGCAATACATCCCGCCAGACTCATGAGCTCGGCCTGCTCGTCGTTCCACCCGGGAATGACCAGTGTGGTTATCTCCAGCCACCAGCCCATTTCCCGCATGATGCGAAGGTTTTCCAACACCGGAGCCAGACGTGCTCCGCACAGATCCTTGTAAAAGGTGTCTGTAAAGGCTTTGAGGTCGATGTTGGCGGCATGGATGAGCGGTCCGAGTTTTTCAAGGCATTCCGGACCCTGGTAGCCGTTGGAAACCAAAATATTACGCAATCCCTGCTCTTTGGCCAGGGTTGCGGTGTCGCGCATCAGCTCAAAGTAGATGGTAGGCTCGGAATAGGTGTAGGCGATGGACGTGGCCTGATTGCGAAGCGCCGCGTCCACGAGTTCGGCCGGTCCGGCCACGCGGCCGGGAATGGTGCCGCCCTGGCGCGGAAGTTGGGAAAGGGAGTCGTTCTGGCAAAAGGCGCAACTAAAATTGCAACCCGCCGTGCCAAAGGAAAAGGTCTGGCTGCCGGGCAGGAAATGATACAGCGGCTTTTTTTCAACGGGATCCAGGTTCAGGGCCGCAAGCCGGTCGTAGACCAGGGAGTATAGAATGCCGTCCCGGTTTTCGCGGACACCGCAATACCCGCGTTCTCCCGGGGCGATGACGCACATTCGGCGACATAAACGGCATTGCACTCGGTCATCATTCAGCGGTTGCCATAAGCGGGCCTCGAGCATCTCGCACCTCCGTGTTCCCAGGCTACTGCAACGAACGGGAAAAGTGAAGTGCTTGGCGATAGTTGGTTGACGAATCAGGCTTATTCGTCCGCAGGGTCGCTTCCCCAATCCACATTGGGGTCCACGGTCAGGATGACCTTGTCGTACCAGTCGGTTTCCTTGTCCGGTGCGGCCGGGCGATACCCCCATACGGAATTTTCATTTTCATCGGTGCCGAAGTAGCTTTGCCCCTGCTGCATCCGGGTACCCCACACCGAATCCTGACGGTCTGCGGCGGTGTCCTTGTTTTCAAAACTGCGGCCCTGGGCCAGGCCTGCCGTGAAGTATGCGGCAAAGACCAGGGCGCATGCCACGTAAAGCATCATCAGACGGGAACGCATGGCAACCTCCTTGCGGGGCGTGAATATCCGGCCCCCTGAAACAGGGCAAGCAATAATCGGGCCTGTGCGTAACAGCCCGAAAAAGCGCGGGCAAGGCAGGCCGCACGCGCTTGCGGGTCAAAACCCCGACACAAGAGCGGAAGCCGGGACTTGAACTCCGTGCGCATCCCGCCTATCATCCCTTCTTTCCAATCACCCCCCAAGGAGCACGAAATGAGCGACGCCAAGGGTCGCGCCGACGCATACAAGGCTGCCGGCGTGGACATTGAAGCCGGAAACGCCTTTGTCGGGCGCATTAAGGATATGGTCAAATCCACGTTTACCCCGGGCGTGGTCACGGAGATCGGTGGATTCGGCGGGCTGTTCCGCCCCGATCTGACGGGTATGGAGGAGCCGTTGCTTGTTTCCGGTGCCGACGGCGTGGGCACCAAGCTTAAGCTGGCCTTCCTGTTCGACAAGCACGACACCGTGGGGATCGACCTGGTGGCCATGAGCGTCAACGACGTGTTGGTGCAGGGCGCGGCTCCGCTGTTTTTTCTCGACTATTTCGCTACTGGTCGCTTGACCAGCGGTGTTCCCGAGGCCGTTGTCTCGGGCGTGGCCGAGGGCTGCCGACAGTCCCAATGTGCTCTGCTCGGCGGCGAAACGGCAGAAATGCCGGGCTTTTACCCGGACGGGGAGTACGATCTTTCCGGGTTCTGCGTGGGCATGGTGGACCGGTCCCGCTTGGTGGACGGCAAGACTGTGCGCCCGGGTGACGCCGTGGTGGGGCTGGCCTCCTCGGGCATCCATTCCAACGGGTATTCCCTGGTGCGTAAACTTTTTGATCAATCGGGCCTGCGCGGGGACGACGCGTTCCCGGGCGGAGAAAAAAGCGTGGCCGAAACCCTGCTGGAGCCAACCCGCATCTACACCCGATCCGTGCTCCATCTGCTGGACAAGGTCCAGGTCAATGGCATGGTGCACGTCACGGGCGGCGGATTTTATGACAATATCCCCCGGGTGCTGCCCGAGGATGTGGCCGTGCAGGTGGAATTTGGTTCCTGGCCCATGTTGCCGGTGTTCGACTGGTTGCGGAAGCAGGGCGAACTTTCCTGGCCCGAAATGTTGCAGATATTCAACTGCTCCGTAGGCTATGTGGTCATTACCCCGGAGCCGGACGCGGCCCTGGAGGTGCTGGCGCAGCATGGCCAACCTGCGCACGTCATCGGTGAGGTGGTGGAGCGGGGCGATCTGGAAGAGCAGGTCGAGATCCGTTTCCCGCGGTAATCACCGAACAGGGCAGGCACGATGGAGACCGCGGAGTCGTACTTCGCGGCATTGTGCGCCACAATGCAATGAGGGCGTGGCCGCGTGGCCGGAAAAACGCCCCAAAAAAGGCACCGACATTCTGCCGGTGCCTTTTTGCTGCCAAGGGGCAGTTGTTTGTGCCTTGCGAATTAAAGAATGCCGAGTTTTTGGAAGGCGATGAAGAGTTCGCGGCTGATCCAGGCATCCGTGGCCGCATAGATCACTTGTTTGTGGGAGAGTGGATCACGGGCCCAATTGGAGCATTGCGCGCTTTTGGAAACCCGGAATCCGAGGAGGTTTGCGGCGAGGTTGCGCAGGCCGTGGGTCTGCATGTTCACCTGCTGGGAGATTTGTCCCAGGTCCACAAAGCTTTGCGGCGTGAATCGGCAGAGCTTTTTCAGGCCCACCAGGTCGTCGTGTACGGCCACGCCGGATTTGATGATGTTTTTGTTGCCCAGCAGTTCGGCCAGGCCGTTGTCCAGGCCCACGTGCTGGAGCTGAATCACGAACACGCGGTCCACGGTGGCCAGCTGGAGCAGGTTGGGCGGTCCGGGGGTGTGGCCTTTTTTGAACACGGGCCGGGTTTCCGTGTCGAATCCGAGCAGGGGTTCGCTTTCCATACGTGCCAATGCCCAGTCCAATTGCTTGTTGTTGCGGATGACACGTGTTTCGCCTTCCCACTTCCGCAGGGGCATGTCGTTGATTTCTTCGTTGGGGTAGGCGCGCAGATGCATCTCCGCGATCTGCGCGTCCAGGTTGATTTGTACTGTCATGCGATGCTTGTTTACTGTTGGTCTTCTTTCAGCCCCCAAGCGCGCCAGATTTCGTCGCGCCAGGCCGTGAAGTTGTTGATGAAATCGTCCAGGGGCAGCTCGGTCCGTTCGCCGGTCCGGCGGTCCTTGGCTTCAATGATGCCGTTTTTCAAGCCCTTGCCGCCGAGCACCAGCTGCATGGGATAACCGATGAGGTCGGCGTCGTTGAACTTGACGCCGGGCCGTTCGTTGCGGTCGTCATAGAGAACGTCGATGCCCGCTTCCGTAAGCTGGGTGTAAAGCTCTTCGGCCTTGTCCACCACGCTCTGGTCCTTGCCGCCCAGGGCCATGAGGCAGACCTCGAACGGGGCGATGGAAGGCGGGAAAATAGCGCCGCCGTCGTCGTTGTTCTGCTCAATGGCCGAAGCCATGATGCGGGAAACCCCGATGCCGTAGCAGCCCATGATCATGGGGCGGTCCTTGCCGTTTTCATCCAGGAAGGTGGCGCTCATGGCTTCGGAGTACTTCAGGCCCAGTTTGAACACGTGGCCCACCTCAATGCCCTTCCAGAACTCGATGCGGCCGCCGCATTCCGGGCAGGGATCTTCCGGCGTGATCATGCGCAGGTCTGCGAACTGCTCCACTTGGGCGTCCCGGCCCAGGTGCAGGTTTTTGACGTGGGCGTCCCCTTTGTTGGCACCCGCGATCCAGCCCTGGTCGAGGCGCAACTCAAAGTCCGCCACCAACCGCTGGACCTTGAGTCCCGCAGGACCGGCAAAGCCCACGGGCGCGCCGGACCATTCGCGAACCTGTTCCGGGGTGGCCATGTGCAGTTCATTGGCGCCCAGGAGATTGCGCAGCTTCACTTCGTTGAGTTCCCGGTCGCCCCGCACCAGCGCGGCAACAGGTTCCCCGTCCGCGTCGAAAAGCAGGGTCTTGACCAGAGCCGAAGGATCGGCCTGCAAGAATTCACAGACCTGCTCCACGGTGTGCTGTTCCGGGGTGGCCACTTCTTCCATGGCTGGGACGTCGGTCTGTGCGGGACACTGTCCGCCGGGATCCATGGTGGCGGCTTTTTCCAGGTTGGCCGCGTAGCCGCAGGATTCGTTTTGGCAGACCGCGATGGTGTCCTCGCCGGTTTCGGCCAGGACCATGAATTCGTGGGAAAAGCTGCCGCCGATGGCGCCGGAGTCGGCGCGAACGGCCCGGAATTTCAAGCCGATGCGTTGAAAGATGCGCTTGTACGCTTCGTACATGAGACGGTAGCTTTCTTCGGCTCCGGCCTCGTCCTTGTCAAAGGAGTAGGCGTCCTTCATCACGAATTCGCGACCGCGCATCAGCCCGAAGCGGGGCCGGACCTCGTCGCGGAATTTGGTCTGGATCTGATAAAGGTTCAGCGGCAGTTGCTTGTAGGAGCGCACCTCGCCGCGGACCAGATCGGTGATGACTTCCTCGTGGGTGGGGCCGAGACAGTAATCCCGATCGTGCCGGTCCTTGAACCGCAACAGCTCCCTGCCGTAAAATTCCCAGCGTCCCGACTCCTTCCAGAGATCGCCGGGCTGCACCGTGGGCATGAGCACTTCGATGGCTCCGGCGCTGTCCATTTCCTCGCGCACGATCTGGGCCACCTTGTTCAGGCTGCGCAATCCCATGGGCAGGTAGTTATAGATGCCGCTGGTGAGTTTGCGGATCATGCCGGCGCGGAGAAGAATTTTGTGGGAGATGACCTCGGCCTCGGCCGGGGATTCTTTTAATGTCGGAATGTAATAGCGGCTCAAGCGCATTTAGTTACCTCGTCGTTCTTGGAGAAAGGATTCCAGTTCCTTCATGAATTCGGGCAGCAGGTTTTCCTCGCCGCGTACCTTGCGGATGACCTCGCCCTTGCGAAAAATAATGCCAAGCCCCCGGCCCCCGGCAATGCCGATGTCCGCTTCCCGTGCCTCGCCCGGGCCGTTGACCACGCAGCCCATGACAGCGCAGGTGAACACGTCGTTCACGCCCCGCAGTCGTTCCTCCACCTGGGCGGTCAGCCCGATGAGGTCGATTTCCGTGCGGCCGCAGGTGGGGCAGGAAACGATTTCCGGGCCACGCTCCCGCAAGCCCAAAGCACGCAGAATTTCCCAGGCCACGCCGATTTCGTCCACGGGATCATGGGTCAGGGACACGCGCAGGGTGTCGCCCAGCCCCTCCCAGAGCAGAATGCCCAGGCCCACGGAGCTTTTGATGGCGCCGCGCACCAGGGTGCCTGCCTCGGTGACGCCGATGTGCAGGGGGTAGTCCACGCGCCTGGCCAGCAGCCGGTAGGCGGCAATGGTGTTCAGCACGGAGGAGGACTTCAGGGAAATTTTAATATCCTCGAAGCCGCGTTTTTCCAGCAGGGCAACATGGGCCAGGGCGCTTTCCACCATGGCTTCGGGCGTGGGACCGCCGAATTGTTCCAGCAAGTGCTTTTCCACGGACCCGGAGTTGACGCCAATGCGGATGGGCAGCCCCTTGTCGCGGGCAATGTCCACCACGGCATCCACTTTATCGGGACCGCCGATGTTGCCCGGGTTGATGCGCAGGGCGTCCACTCCTGCCTCGGCCGCCATGATGGCCAGGCGGTGGTCGAAGTGGATGTCCGCCACCAGGGGGACGTCCGTGTTGGAGCGGATGGCGGTAAGGGCGTTGGCCGCGATGTCGTCGGGTACGGCCAGGCGCACGATTTCGCATCCGGCTTCGGCTAGCCGGGCGATCTGGGCCAGGGTCGCGTTCACGTCGCGGGTGTCGGTATTGCACATGGACTGGACACGCACGGGGTTGTCCCCGCCCACGCCCACGCCTCGAATGTGGATTTCACGGGTCTTGTGGCGATCATTCATGGGGAACCGACCGTAACCGAATTCAGGGTGCAAGCCAAGCGCGCGGACCAAGGCCGGATTGGTCAGCCCAGCCAGGCCCGGGCCATGAGGTGGGCGTCCTGGTAACTGGTTTTTTTGCGCACGGCCAGGGCCAGTTCCGTGCTCATTTCCAGTTTCCGGGCGGTCTGGCCCAGGATGGCGTCCCGCACCTGAGGGAGGTGCCGGTCCAGAAAACGGGCGTCGAACCCGTCCACCACCAGAGCCAGCCCTTCGGCAAAGAACGCGGTGCGTGCATAGGGCAGAAAACGCTCCAGCCCAAGGCGTTTGTGCCGCCGGGCATGCATGGCGTAGAAGAGCAGCTTGACCAGAAGGCGGTCAGGCGGCATCTTGTGATGCACTTCCAGCATGGTGGGGACGTCGCCATCCTTTTCCTCCACGCTTTTGGCCAGGGCCGTGGCCATGTCCATGGCGCGGCGTTCCTCCATGGGCGGGCAGGGGTACAGGCCGCTCATGCGCACCAGGGTGGCGCGCGGATTTTCCCGCAGCGGTACGGCCATGAGCGCGACGCGCATCATGTTGAGTTTGCGTTCCAGGTCGCGCAGCACCCCATCCCTGCGCACCTCGGCCAGGCGGCGCACCGTGGCGGAATCCAGCTGGGAAAAAATGGCCTCCAGCAGAAACCGCACCATGGGTTCCGTGGTGTGGGAAATTTCCTCATCCACGATGGAACGAAGTTTTTTGGCGTCCGCCAGCTTTTTGAGGGACAACCAATACGCGGCCAGGCCTTCCAAAGGCATTTCCAGGATGTCGAGCTGGGTCTGTGGCTTCATGGTGACGTTTTTCTGCCTGTGGTTGACCCGGTGGACTGCCGGGGGCATACCCTATCGGGCTGTTGAAGAATATCGGTCCGCAACACCCTACCGCACTTTTGTATGGAAACAAAGCCGCGGATGGGGTGGACGGAACCGGGACGTGATATCTTGCCAAGGAGAACCCCTTGATTGTTTTGCCGGAATTCGATCCCGTGGCCTGGCGCATCGGCCCGTTGGCGCTTCGTTGGTATGGGTTGGCCTATGCCGCCGGGTTTGCCGCGGCCTGGTTCTGGGGCCGGGCCAGGGCGCGACAGGCCTGGCGGGGCATGAGCGCGCCCCAGTTGGACGATCTGCTGACCTGGCTGATCCTCGGGTTGGTCCTGGGCGGTCGGCTGGGCTATGTGTTGTTCTACAATCTTCCGTATTATTGGGAACATCCGGAGGATATCATCAAGGTCTGGCACGGCGGCATGGCCTTCCACGGCGGGGTCGTGGGCGTGGCCCTGGTGATGTGGCTGTTTGCCCGGCGTCATGCATTGTCTCTTTTTACGGTGGCGGATTTTCTGGTACCGCTGGTGCCGCCCGGATTGTTCCTGGGGCGGCTGGCCAACTTCGTGAACGGTGAATTGTGGGGACGGGCCACGGATGTGCCCTGGGCCATGGTGTTTCCACATCCCGCGTCCGGCGGGCTGCCACGGCATCCATCGCAATTGTACGAAGCCGGACTGGAAGGGCTGGTGCTCGGCGGATTGCTGTGGTGGTATTCCCGGGTTTCCCGGCCCAGGGGACGTGTCACGGGCCTGTTTTTGGCGGGGTACGGCGTGGCCCGTTTTCTGGTGGAGTTTACCCGGCAGCCGGACGCGCAGCTCGGATTCGTGGCCTTTGACTGGTTGAGCATGGGCCAGGTGCTGTCCCTGCCCATGGTGCTGTTCGGCGGATGGCTGTTGCTTCGTCGCGTGCCGGAGGACCACTGATCGTGGCGGCACGGAACTGACTGCGGTTTGGGTCGGCTAGGGATCCCACGGAGCGTTCGGGATGCGCAGCACAAAAAGTTTGTTCCAGTTTTTGCCCGTCACGTAGAGATTTCGGCCGTCCCAGGCCGTGCCGTTGGCCACGCCCGCGTCGGGCCAGAGTAGCGGCCGCAAGGGGGAGAGATCCACCCAGGCCTGCACCTGCCCTGTGACAGGGTCGATCACGGCCAGCACGTCTTCGAACCAGATATTGGCCACCAATCGTCCGTTGACCCATTCCAGCTCGTTGAGTTGGCGCACTTCGTGGCCCTGATCGTGTACGGTCAGGCTTCCGGCGGGCTGGAGATCGTGCGGGCGCAAACGTTGCAGGGTGGCGCTCCCGTCACTGCGATAGAGAAGGTCCGGTCCTGCGGCCAGTCCCCAGGAATCGCCCGGCAGCCGCGCTTCCCCAATCCGCTCCAGCGAGGGAGCCTGCCAGAACAGCACCCTCCCGGAGCGCCAGGTCAATTGAAGCAGGCGTTGTCCGACAAGGGTCAGGCCTTCGCCGAACAGATCGTTGGGCAAGGCGCGGCGGCGGAGGAGCTTACCCGATGCCGCGTCCAGAACCCGCAGTTCGGATTCACCGTAGCGGCCTGTGGATTCATAGATTTTTCCGTCATGCATGCACAGCCCTTGTGTAAAGGCCAGGGGGTCATGCGGCAGGGCGTGCAGGATGCGGATGCCGAGCAGCGGCGTATCCTGCGGTGGGCGATACCCTCCCCCGGAAGCAAGTCCCGGAGTTGCCCAGCACAGCAGGCAAAAGAACAGCGGCCAGGCAAAGCGTTGAAGTACGGTGAACATGCCTGCTGTGGTACAGCAAGCCCGCGCAACGGGCAAATGCAAGAATTTGCCATAGCTAGCAATTTGAAATGTAAGATGATATCTGGCAATATGCCGAAAAAAGATGGCGGGACCACTCCATGGACCGGTGACGGGCGGCATGGTCCCGGGACAGCGTATGCTCTGCATCACAATGCCCGGGGGCGGAATGGCCGGGAGCGGAGCGGCTCGCGTCGAGAACAGGAGGATTCTATCCAATACCACGCTTTATATGACCCCCTTACCGGGCTGCCCAACCGGACACTGTGTATGGACCGCATCGATCATGCCCTGGCGCGTGTGGCGCGGTACGGCAACCGTGCAGGATTGTTGTGTCTGGACATCAATACGTTTCGATCCGTGAACGAATCGCTCGGCCTGGATGTCGGGGATCAGGTTCTGCGTGAGGCTGGGCAGCGGATTCAGTCCAGCCTGCGGGAAATGGACACGGCCGCACGCATGGGCGACGATGAGTTTGTGGTGGTGTTGCAGGATATTGAGGACGCGGATGAGGCGGTATCCGTGGGACAGCGCATCCGGAAGTCTCTGGGGCGGCCGTTTGCGGCCTGCGGCACCATTTGCCGGGAGCTGGTGGTCAGCATCGGCATCAGCGTCTGCCCGGAACACGGCACCACCGTGGACGCGTTGCTCAAAAAAGCGGACCAGGCCATGTACCGGGCCAAGCGGCACAAGCAGGGCGGTGTGGCCCTTTGGGAAGATTTACTGGTGGTTTGAGCCGTTGGTGCTATACGCAGACGGAAAGCGGCGCAGTGGGAGGGGATCCCGCTGCGCCGCTCTGTGTTGCGTATTGGTGCGGTGTGCGTCAGCTTTCGGCGGAGTGCTTTTTGCTGCGGCGTCCGGCTAGCCAGTCGCTCAGGGAGACCTTGAGTGAGCAGAGCACCGGAACCACCACCAGGGTCAGCACCGTGGCCACGCCCAATCCAAAGATCACGGCCACGGCCATGGATCCCCACCATTGGGAGGACTCGCCGCCCACCACCGCTTCCATGGAGAAGAAGTCGAAACTCACGCCCGTGGCCATGGGCAGCAGGCCGAGCACCGTGGTGATGGCCGTGAGGATCACGGGCCGGAAGCGGGTTTTGCCCGCGTGGAGCAGCGCCTCACGCACGCCCATGCCGCGGGCCATGAGTTGTTCGAAGTAGTCGATGAGCACGATGGCGTTGTTCACCACCACGCCCGCCAGACTGATGACGCCAACGCCCGTCATGATCACGCCAAAGGGCATGTTGCAGGCCAGCAGCCCCAGGAATACGCCGATCAGGGAGAGCATCACGGACGTAAGGATGATGAAGGGCGTGAGCACGGAGTTGAACTGGCTGACCAGTACCAGGAAGATGATGAACAGGCAGGCGACAAACGCCTTGCCCAGGAAGGCCTGGGCCTTGGCCTGTTCCTCCTGCTCGCCCGTGAAGGTGAACTCGTAGCCTCGGGGCAGGGGGTAGTCTGCCAGAATTTCCTTGATTTCTTTGAGCAGGTCGTTGGCCAGATAGCCGGTGGCGATATCCGCGGACACGGTGACCACGCGCTTCTGGTCGATGCGGTTGATGGTGCCGAGACCTGAGGAAATGCGCACCGTGGCCAGAGAGGTGAGCGGGATGGGGCGTCCCTCAGGCCCGGAAACCGTGATGCGTTTGACGCCCTCCACACTGGTGCGGTCCTTTTCGGGCAGCTTGGCCACGATGTCGTACTCGTCCTTCCCTTCCCGGTAGGTGCCTACTTTGGCGCCGTTGACCGCGGCCTTGACCGTGTAGGCCAGATTGTAGGCGCTTATACCCAAGAGAGCCGCCTTTTCCTTGTCCACGTCCACACGGATTTCCGGCTTGCTGGATACGAAGTCGTCCTTGAGGTCGATCAGACCGGGCAGATCCCGGATGCGTTTGCGAACCTCCTCGGCGATGCGGCCCAGTTCGTCCATGTCGTCGCCCGAAATTTCCAGGTTGATGGGTTTGCCGGTGGGCGGGCCTTCCTGTTCCTGTTCCACGCGGATCTCCGCGCCTTTGATCATGGCGGTGAGGCGGTCGCGGATTTCATCAGCCACCTCGGGCGATGGCCGTGAACGGTCGTGGAAATCCTTGAAGTCCAGAGCAACGGACGAGAGGTGCGAGTTGCCCCCGCCCGAAGAACTCAGCCCGCCGCCCGCTTCAGTGCCTACGTTGGCGATGACGAAGCGGATGTTCGGATATTCGAGGGCCACTTGCTCCACCTTGCGGGTCAATTCGTCCGAGGCGTCCAGGTTGGTGCCGATGGGGGATTTGATGTTTACATAGACCACTTTGGGGTCGGTTTCCGGAAAAAATTCCACGCCGCGCCCGAACATGCCGAAGGCCATGATGGACCCGACGAACAAGAGCAGACTGGCGGCCATGACCTTGAAGCGATTATCCAGCGCCCAGGCCAGTACCTTGCTGTATCGGTCGCGGATCCGGTTCACCACCCGGTCCACAAGCCCGGGGCGTGCTTCCTGCTCTTTGGTTTTGGCGGTTTGCCACAGGGCGGAAAAGACCGGGTTCACCACCAGGGCCACGAGCAGGGAGGCAAACAGGGAGATGATTACGGTCTTGGGCAGAAAGGACATGAATTCGCCCATGATGCCGGGCCAGAAGATCATGGGAAAGAACGCGCCCACCGTGGTCAGGGTGGAGGTGATCACGGGCCAGGCCACCTGGTCCGTTCCAATGGCCGCGGCTTCCTCGCGGGACTTGCCCTGCTGCATGTGCCGGTAGATGTTTTCCACGATCACGATGCCGTTGTCCACGAGCATGCCCAGGGCCAGGGTCAGGGAAAAGAGCACCACCATGTTCAGGGTGATGCCAAAGGCCTGAAGCAGGATAAAGGTGATGAGCATGGACAGGGGAATGGCCACGGAAACGAACAGGGCCGAGCGGCCGCCGATGAAGACCAGAACAACGGCCAGCACCAGTATCAGGCCGGTCAGGATGTTGTTTTCCAGGTCGCGGACCATGTTCCGGATGTCCGTGGATTTGTCGCCCGTGAGGTCCACGCGCAAATCCGGGGGAAATTGGGGGCGTATCTCGTCCAGCACCACCTTGACCGCGTCGATGACCTCCACGATGTTGGCGCCGGTGCGTTTTTTGACCTGGAGC
Organism: Paucidesulfovibrio gracilis DSM 16080; assembly: GCF_900167125.1. Classification (NCBI taxonomy): domain Bacteria; kingdom Pseudomonadati; phylum Thermodesulfobacteriota; class Desulfovibrionia; order Desulfovibrionales; family Desulfovibrionaceae; genus Paucidesulfovibrio; species Paucidesulfovibrio gracilis. The sequence goes on along the minus strand of NZ_FUYC01000001.1, from coordinate 382,038 downwards.
GTGACGGACTGCTGGCCGTTGATACGGCTGATGGTGGACGGATCTTTGTAGTGGTCGCGGATGGTGGCGATGTCCCGCAGATATACGGGCTTGCCGTCACGCACAAAGGCTACGATACTGTTGATTTCGTTTGGATTTTCATATTCCTCGGGAACGCGTACCAGGTACTTTTGGCGACCGATGTCCATGGAGCCGCCGGGCATGTTCACGTTGGCGTCCTGCACCGCGTTGAGCAGCTCCTGAAAAGGCATGTTGTAAAAGGCCACGCGGTCCAGGTCCACTTCCACATGGATTTCCCGTTCCAGGCCGCCCACCAGTTCCACGTCCAACACCCCTTCCACGCCTTCCATGCGGTCTTCGAAGTCCTCGGCAAAGACCTTGAGGCGTTTCAGGGAGAAGGGACCGGAAATGACCACATTGAGGATGGGGAAGTCCGAAAAGTTTTTTTCCTCAATGATGGGATCGTCGGGCAGATCCGCTGGCAGGTCGGGCTTGGCCTGGTCCACTTTGTCGCGCACCTTTTGCAGGGCGTCGTCGATGTCCACGTCGGGAGTGAATTCGATGGCGATGGCGGAGATGCCGTCGTCCGACACGGAGGTAATTTCCTCCACGTCGGACAGCCCCTTGAGCTTGCGTTCCAGGGGCATGGTCACCAGGGTTTCCATGTCCTCGGGGGCCACACCCTCGTAGGCGGTGGTCACGAAGACATACGGAATAGTGATGTCCGGCGAGGACTCCCGAGGCAGGGAAAGGTAGCTGGTAAGGCCGGCCACGATCATGAATACCACGAGCACCATGACGGCGGGCCGGCGGGCCAGGGCGGCCTTATTGATGATCATTCCGAGCCTCCGGCGGTGGCGGCGTGTTGTTCCGGCGTACTCAGGATACGACTTTCCGGGTCAGCGCCGTTCGGATCAACTTCGGAGAGGTCCGCACCCGGCAGGGCGTCGCCCACGGGCTGGGCCTCCACGGACACCCCTTCCTCCACTGCATCCTGGCCGCTGACGATGAGCTGTTCGCCCAGCTTCAGCCCATGCAGAATCTGCGCGCGGTCGCCGTCGATGAATCCGATTTCAATGGCCCGGGAACGGGCCACGCCGTTTTCCTCCACAAAGAGGATGCGTTCCCCGCCTTTGTCCACAATGGCAAACAGAGGAGCGGAAACCGCATCCTTTACCACGCGGCGTTCCAGGCGCACCCGGGCCAGCATGCCCGGCCGGATGCGGCTGTCGTCGTTGTCCACCACGACGCGGGTACGGAAGGTCTTGGTGCTTTCATCGGCTTTGTAGGCGACGAAATCCACCTCCCCGTCCCACACCTCGTTGGGATAGGCGTCCACGGTGACTTTTACCCGCTGGCCCACATGCAGGTAGCGCACGTCCAGTTCCGGTACGTTCACATAGATGCGGATGCGGGAAATATTCACCAGTTCGGCCACAGCCTGGCCGGTGTTCAGATATTCCCCGGGGTCCACGGCCAGGTCGTTGACGCGGCCTGAAATGGGCGAGGCCACCAAGCCCTGATCATAGTAAACCTGGGCCTGGGTCAGGTCCGACGTGGCGGACTCCAGATCCGTGTTGGCCTGATCCAGCTCTTCCTGGGACAACAGGTTCTTGGCGCGCAGCTGTTTGCGCCGTTTGGCCTGTTTTACGGCCAGTTCATATGCGGAGCGGGCCTTGGCAAGGTCGGCCTCGGCTTTGTCCATGTCTATTTTAGCGATGATTTCGCCCTGGCGCACACTGTCGCCTTCGGTGGGACCGACCCACTCCACGCGCCCGCCCCGTTCCGCGCTGACCGTCACGTCATGCTGCGGTTCCGTGGCTCCGGGCAGGGTGAGGACGTCACGCAGGGTCACGGGCCGCACCTCGGTGACGAGTACGGAAACCGCGCGGCTGGACGGCGGCGGGGTCGATTCCGCCTGGGCCTGTGCCGTGGCGTCGGGCTGGTCATCACCGCAGGCGCTGAGGAGCAGGGCGGCAAACAGGCAGAGCAGGAGAGCAGGCCAGGTGCGTGACGCACGGTTAGGCGGTGAATGAAAATGGAACATGCGGTCTCCTTATTCCTTGGGCGGCTGTTGTTGGTGACGCAGATCGCGCAGCGCGGCCAGACTGAACCGGGTGACGTGGTCGGCGAGCTGTTCCCGGAATCCCGTCATGGGGGGATGGTCCTGATGCACTACGGATACGATGGGCCAGCACAGAGCGTGATGGGTCATCATACCGTAGATGGAAATACAGCATTGCCGGATGGTTTCCTCGTCGTGGCCGGATCCGAGGATTTCCCGGATAAGGCTGCGTAGGTACAGGCTTTCCGGCAGAAAGTGATCTTTGATGAGTTGTTCCCATTGGGAGCTGGGATGCGCCAGCTCCATGTGGAACAGCGAATCGAGCAGGCCGCCGTCATCGCTGAGCGAGGAATCACCGTAAATGTCCCGGATGGACTCCAGGATGAACGCGGCAAGCCGTTCTTCGGCGGGCAGATCCGGGTCAATGCGCTGGTCCACGGGGGTGGCGCATTCAGCGAACATGGTTTTGAGCACGGCGTCGTAGAGGCTTTGCTTGTCGCCGAAGTGATAGTTCACGGCCGCGATGTTGGCCTCGGCCAATTGGCAGATTTCCCGAATCGTGGCCGCGAGAAAGCCTTTTTCGGAAAAGACCTTGGCTCCGGCCTGGAGCAGCCGTTCCTTGGTTCCCTGTTGTGCATGTGAATGGGTCATTGTCTCCCCTTTGGCGGGTGGATGACAGGTCGTCCTGTTTTGCTTTGTGCAAAAAGAGAGTTGGCGGATCGTTGCGGAAACAAATCGGTCCTTGTACGCCGCATCAGCATGGGGCTTTGGACGCTGGTTGCGCTTCACGTTGGCTGAATGCGCGGATGTCGTGGTGTTCCGCCTTGGGACCACGCAGCAAATACGCAATGCCGCCAAGCCGGACGGGCCGACAATGGGGACGTGTGTCCAACATTATCTGTTGCGCGTGCTGTTTCTGCCTGGATTTTTTAATAAAAAAGTAAAACAAACATTTGATTGAAACCGTTTCCCAGGAGGTATTTCAGGTTTGCGATAGCGTGTCAAGCCACTAGCAGCGAACCTGTGCAGGAAAGGCTGGGAAAGGAGGTGGAAAACAAGCCGTGCTTCCCTTGGGAGGAAACACGGCGGAAAAGGGTAGTGTGTAGTGTGGTTAGATGCTGAGCAGGGCCGCTTCCACGGCATCGATGATGTCGCCGGGGGTGGATGCGCCCGCGGTCAGCCCGATGCGCGCGCAGGTCCGCAATTCCTCAAGGGGAAGCTCTTCCGGGGTTTCCACATGCACGCAGCGTGCGCCCTTGGCCTCGCATACCTGCACGAGCCGACGGGTGTTGCCGCTGATGCGTCCGCCCACAACCACCATGCAGTCCACGTCCATGGCGATGTGCATGGCCTCTTCCTGGCGCAGCTTGGTGGCGTCGCAGATGGTTTGCAGCACCACCACGTCCAGGTTTGGATCGGCTTGCATAGCGTTCATGAGTTCATCAAAAATTTCTCGGTCCTGCGTGGTCTGAGCCGCCAGCACATAGGGGCGGGACGGATCCAGGTGTTCCGGGTCCAGTTCTTCGGGGCTGCCGAATACTATGGCGTCGTCACCGGCGTAGGAGAGCAGGCCTTTGACTTCGGGATGTTCGGCTTCGCCATAGAGCAGCAGGGTGCGTCCCTGGTCGCTGTGTTTGGCGATGAGGGTCTGGGCTTTTTTTACCCGGGGGCAGGTGGCGTCCAGGATGGTCACGCCCCGTTTCCGCAGGCGATCCTCCACATGGCGCGGAATGCCGTGGGCGCGGATCACACAATGCGCGCCACGGGGGACGTCCTCGGGGGTGTCCGCGGTGAACACGCCCTGTTTTTCGTAGCGGGCCAGCACCTGGGGGTTGTGGATGATGGGACCCAGGGTGCGCACGTCGCGTCCCTCGCCGTTTTCCTGCATCAGCCGGTTCAATTTGTTCAGGGCCATGTCAACGCCCATGCAGAACCCGGCGGTCTCAGCGCGAATCACTTCCATGTGGACAACTCCTTGCCTGTTGCAGTGCAAGGCGATACCCCGCCGGGCCGTGTTTGGCAACCGTGGTCATGGTCAGGAAAACCAGCCTCGTCGTTGACCGGGCTTCAGGCCGGGTGTACATCCTCCCCATTCCCCTCTGTAAGGAGCGTTCATGACGAGGAAGAGGAAGAAAAATATTGGATACCTGAGTGTTGCGCTTCAGCGTCGTGTTTGGTGGCGTGCGGTTTCACTCGTATTGATCGGTGTACTGTGGTTTCCTGTGGGCGGACACTGCGGTGAAGACACCGGACAGGCCGTGTCCGCCATGCCGGAGCCATTGGATTTTGCCGTGGTCCTGCCTGGGTCTCCCCTGGGGCGGGAGGCGGCGCGGGACGTGGTCAATCGGTTGGCCGTGTTCATGGCCAACGCTACCGGCCGTCCGGTGCGGGGCGGATTCAGCAATCAACCTGAGGAAGCGGCCCGGATGATTCGGGAGCAGTCCCCTTGCTGGGGCGTTGTTTCACTTGGGTTTTATCTGGAGCATGCCCGGGAACTGGACATGACGCCTGTGGGATCCACCCGACCGGGAGGCGCATCCGGGGATGTCTGGCGCGTCTTGGTGCCGGCGGGCGCTTCGGACGAGTCAATCAGCGGAGACTACCACGGCAGCATGTTTTATACTCCCCGGAGCGCGGGATGTCTGCTCCTGGAAGGACGGCACGGCGGCATTGTGGGATTGCATGGCAACAGTTCTCCCGTGCTGGTCCTGCGGCAATGGGAGGAACAGGGACCGTCGGGCGTGGTATTGGATCGTTTGCAATATCAGGCCGTGCAGGCCTTGCCTCTGCGCGACTCCCTGTTGGACCGGTTCGAGGTGTCGTTTTCGGTGGACGGGCTTCCTGCATCGCCGGTGGTCTGGTTCGGTGCGGGCGCGGACAGCCCGGATGCAGGACGGGTCATGGCCGGGTTGCGTTCGTTGCACAAAGCCGCAACAAGGGACGCGGCCGATGACTCCAGCAAGAGAACCCGTCTGGGGGATGTTTTGGACGCGCTGCGGACCCGGGGCTTTGGTCCGCCGGATCCCGCATTGCCGGGGTTGTTGCGGCGTTGCGGACCCCAGTAGTCGGGGTTATTGCAGGGGCGTTTTCGACGAGTCAGATTCCTGCCTTGCATCCGGAGCCGAATCCGACGACTGTGCGGGCTGCTCCGGGGTGGAACCCGTGGGTGCGGCCTTCAGCAGGGCGTGAACGCAATGTTCCAGCACCGGGTTCCAGGCCTTGGAGAGGGCGTCCAAGGCGTTGGAATATTCCCGACCCATGCGCCAAAGTTTTATGAACAAACCCGGATGCCGCACGATGCGGCGAAACAGGGACCATCCCCCGCCGCCCGAACAGGCTGCCAATACTTCGGGGGACACGGGGCGTTCCACGCTGTCGCCCAGAGCGCGCAACGCCAGGAACGGACGGTGAGATTCCAACGCGGCCAGGGCCGCGCCCGCGCTTTCCGTGTCCAGCGCCGCGGCACCTGTTTCCGCGTTCCAGTGTGTGCGATCCTCCTGGCCGAAGAGAGGCGGCGGGGCCGTGAGCAGGGGACGCACATGCACGGTCAGCTTTTTGGCTTCCAGGGTTTTGACCAGCGCATTGTCGGGCTGTATGTCCGGGGTGCGGTCGGCATCGCCCTGATCCGCGTGCGGGATGGGCATAGGGTGTGCATCGTGCAGCAGCAGAACATCGCGGGTCAGCAGGAGATGGCCGCTCTGGGCTTCCCTGTCCATGCCGCTGGCCGCGCCAACGCAGAGGAGCATGTCCGCGCCTTGGCTGATGAGTTGCCGCGCTGCCGCAAGGGCGCGTTCCGGCCCGGGTCCGCATTGCAGGCAGACCACACGGGCCTCGGCTGTGGAGCAGTCGAAACGGGGAAACGGTTCTCCGGCTTCGGCTTTTGCTTTACGGCAAACGGCTTTGGTCTCCGCCTCCAGGGCGGTGACGACTCCGATAAAGGGAATGGACTCATGGGACATGGTGGTTCCTTGGTTCCTGCGACGTTGGTATTCGAGGCGGTTGCCATGGTACGTCAGTGTGGATGTTTTCTGCTGTACCAGATTCGGAAGACGAAGAAAACCGGAAGGAACAATTCATGAAATTGTGACTGCGCATGGACATTTTGTTCGGCACGTTTTAGAGTGAGAGCTGATGCTGGAAATTTCCCGGCCGGGCATGGGACTTGTCTGCACCCTGTCGGTGATCGGTCCCGGAGCGCTGAAGCAGCGCCCAGTTTCTTTCTGTTCGGACGTTTGGTTGAGGACGGAAGCAATGCCATATTTCCTAAAGCATTATTTTGATCCGGATTTTGATTACATGCGCCTGCATCCTCGCCAGCGCGAAGATGGGTCCGTGGATCATTTCGATCTCAGTTACGTGCAGAATGTGGTGCAGGGCCAGGTACTGGCCGAAATGCAGGATTTGAGCGAAGAAGAGGCGGCCGAGGCCGAATCTCGGTTCGTTTTGCTGGAACCCCGCTTCCCGGCAGGGCGCAACACCGAGCTGGATCCGGATAATTCCCGGCGTATGGTGGCGGCGTGCAGCGGGTACGTATTTTACGAACAGGGCCGTATTACGGTAAAGCGCATCCTCAACGTGCGGCGCGACGTGGATTTCCATACCGGCAATATTCCATATGTCGGGGATATGGTGGTTCACGGGGCGGTTCGTTCCGGGTTCCGCGTGCGGGCCGCGGGTCTGCGGGTCAAGGGCAACATCGAAGGAGCCTCGGTGGGGGCCATTCGGTCCATTGTCTGTGAATCCGGGGTCAAGGGCGGGTACAACGCCTTTATCGACGCAGGGGATAGTTTCCGTTGCGGATTCTGCGAGGGCGCCACCATCCGCACCGGGGCCAACGTGCTGGTGGAAGGGGCGTGCATGCACAGCCGGGTATTTGCCGGAGGCAAGCTGGCCGTGAAAGGACGCCTCACCGGATGTGAAGTGTACTGCTTTGAATACGCGTATGTGGGAGAGCAGCTCGGGGGTGGCATGAACGCCGAAACCTCCATTCTGGCCGGGTATGATCCCATGCTGCTCTATGCTGATCGGCAACTTAACGAACGCATCGCCAAGCTGCATGAACAGATTCGGCTCTGCGAGGCGCATTTGGGCAAGAACGAGGCCAAGGACCAGGAATTGCGCGAGGCCCGAACCGAGCTGCGCAAGAAACTCGCCTTGTTGCAACGGCGCAAAACCAAGCTCTGGGAGCGGATTCACGCTACCGGAATGCTGGAACGCTGCCGGATCATCGTTCCGGGTACGGTCAAGCCCGGGGTGGAGATCAGCATCGGCCCTGCCTATCGGAAAGTGGATGACTTTATGGAGAATGTCCGATTCTACTACAAGGATCGGGAGATTCTGATCGCTTCACCCGCAATAGAGAAATAATATTATATGGATATCGCGACGTTAATCGGTTTGCTCGGCGGATTCGGGCTGATCATCACCACCATCATTCTGGGCGGCAACGCCGGGGGGTTCGTAGACGTCCCCTCCGTCGTGGTGGTCATCGGCGGTACCTTTGCCGCCACCTTCGTCATGTTTCCTCTGGGGACCATCATCGGGACCGTCAAGGTCGCCATGAAGACATTGTTCTTCAAAAACCCGGACCCGCATCAGATTATCCGAAAGATCATCGAACTGGCCGAGACCGCCCGGCGTGAAAGCCTAGTGGCCCTGGAGAAAGTCAGCGTCGATGATCCCTTCATGAAAAAGGGCGTCATGCTCGTGGCCGACGGCACCGAGGAAGCGCTTGTCCGCTCCGTTATGGAGACGGAAATCAAATTCATGAAACAGCGCCATATGCAGGGCCAGGGCGTGTTCAAAGGCATGGGCACCATGGCTCCGGCCTTCGGCATGATCGGTACGCTCATCGGCCTAGTGAACATGCTGCAGAACCTTTCGGATCCGGCATCCATCGGTCCGGCCATGGCCGTGGCCCTGTTGACCACGTTTTACGGTGCGGTGCTGGCCAACGTAGTGTTTTTGCCTCTGTCCACCAAGCTCGAAGGCCGAAGCGCCGAGGACCAGTTGTATATGGAAATCATGCTGGAAGGGGTGGTGTCCATTCAACGGGGCGACCATCCCTCCATCGTCAAGGAAAAACTCATGGCCTTCCTGAGTCCGGCCATGCGTGAATCCTCCAGCTAGGGGCGGCCATGGCCAAAAAGGTCATCATCGTAAAAAAGCCCGCAGAAGAAGGGCCGCACGACCCAGGGCTGCCGCCCTGGATGGCCACGTTTGCGGACATGGTCACCCTGCTGCTGTGCTTTTTCGTGCTGCTGCTTTCCTTTGCCGAGCAGGACGTGCAAAAGTTCCGCGACGTACTCGGCTCCCTGCGCGATGCGTTCGGCGTGGCTGTTGTTCGTACCAAGTCGTCGGAACTGGCCCTGGAAACCACAAGTTCCACGGAAGTGAACTCCGCCCCCACCAGCACGTCCGAGCAGATTCTCAACGGCGTGGTGGTGCGTATCCGGTCCATTTTGGAAAAAACCCCGGAATTGAAACGAGCCAGCGGCGTACGGGTGGACCGCGAGGGCGTGTTGCTGGACGTGCAAAGCGGCGCACTGTTCGATCCCGGGTCCGCGACATTGTCGCCCGAGGCGAAACAAGCGCTGGACGCCGTGATTCTGGTACTCAAGGAGTACCCCCTCAATCTGGTGGTGCGCGGCCATACCGACGACCGGCCCGTGAGCACGGGACGCTATCCTTCCAATTGGGAACTTTCCGCGGCGCGGGCGGCCAATGCCCTGGCTTACATCCTGGAGGTAGGCGGCATTCCCGTGAACCGGGTCAAGGCCGTGGGATACGCGCACACCCGGCCCGTGGCTTCCAATGCCACCCCCGAGGGACGGCTCAAAAATCAGCGGGTGGAATTTCATTTCCACCAACCGGAAAAGGATCAATGGTAGTCCCATGCCCGAAGAAGATGTGATCATCATCGAACAGGTGGAAGACCCGCCCCCACGGGAGGAGGGACTGCCGCCGTGGATGGCCACGTTTGCGGACATGGTCACCCTGTTGTTGTGTTTCTTCGTGCTGCTGCTGTCGTTCACCAACCAGGACATCAACAACTTCCAAATGCTCATGGGCGCCATGTCCGACGCATTCGGCGTGCAAAAGGAACGCAGCGACGCCCGCGAGATTCCGTATGCGGATACTTCGCGGCAGTTCAAGCGGCAGGTCGAAAGTGAAAACGACATCAAGCAGCTTGCCGCTTCGCTCAAGAAGTTTATTCAGGACGAAAGTCTCACCGGCGAGGCATCCCTCAGTGTGGACAATACCGGCGTCATGTTGCGGGTGGGCAACAAGGCCATGTTCCGCCCTGGTTCCTCGGATTTGATGCCCGAATCCATCAGTGTGTTGGTGGAGGTCATCAAGTTGCTCAATTCCACGCCGTTTAATCTCATCGTGCGGGGGCACACCGACGGCGAGGATCTCAATGAACAATTGTTCGATACCAATTGGGAGCTGTCCGCGACCCGGGCTGCGGCCTGTCTTCGGTTCATCCTGGAGCATTCCAGCGTGTCGCCCCAGCGGCTCAAGGCCGTGGGACTGGCCGGGTCCAAGCCGCTGGTACCCAGCACCACGGCCGCAAACAAGGCTCTGAACCGTCGGGTGGAGTTTTACTTTCAGGCACCGGGAGCCGAAAACTGGTAACCGGCGGCAAACTTCGCAAGGGGGAATGCATGAAATCCATTGAATGGAGCCCCGACCTGGAAACCGGCATCGGCCTGCTCGATGCACAGCACATGAATCTGGTACGGCTGATCAATGACTTGGGACAGGCCATTGAAGAAGGCCGCGGCAAAACGGTCATTGATGACGTCATGGAGCAGCTCAAGCTGTATTCCTCGTACCATTTTACCAGTGAAGAACGCCTGCTTCGCAAGCATGACTATCCCGAGCTTGACGAGCACCACCGCGAGCACGAGGAATTCGTGGACGAAGTGGAGGATTTTTCTTTGGATCTGCGCACCGGGGAACCCGATGTCTGCGTGAATTTGCATGAGTATCTGCGGCAGTGGTTCGTGCTGCATGTGCAGGAAACCGACATGCGTTACGCGCAATTCTTGCGGCGAAAAGGGGAAGCCTGACCGGGACGCACGAGTTTTTTGCCCTGCAATGGTCTGATTCAAGGCGCAAGGCACATGTCGTGCTTGTGCCTTTTTTCTTTATCTCGGTGTGGTTTGCATGGTTGTTCAAGAGCGGAATTCAATAAAAACAAAATGTTGTGCTCCTCGTCCCTGTCGATTCAATGGCTCGTGAAATAAAGAATTAATGCAGCTTGCTTGACCTGTTCCGGATGCGGAGTAGTTTTTTGGGGTACACAGAGATCGACACAGGGGGCATTTATGAGCGTTGAATTGTTGTTTACTGAACTTGTCATGCTGTTTTGCGCGGTGGTGCTGTTTTTTCGGGCCAGCCGCGTGGTCGTCTCGCTGGTGGCGGCGCTGCGTGAGCGCATGCACCGGACCGAGTGCGATTTTGGGCATGGCGATTTTTATTGTTTCTTCCACTCCCGCGCATTGACCGGGAGATAGGTCATTCTTCCCGGCCCATGAACAGGGACCGGAAAGCGTCCGGGCAGGAGCGGCCCGGGGCGACATTCCACGCTTCTTCCTCTTCTCCATACGCGAACCCCCTGAGCCGATGTTCGGTTCAGGGGGTTCCTGCGTATTGCGTGGTACCGGGATTTCTTTTCCCGGTCGGGACGCGATTATTTTTTCTTTGCGATCTTGGCCCAGGTATCCCGCAGGGTGGCGGTGCGGTTGAACACGGGCGCCCCTGCGGCGTGGTCCTTGCTATCCGAGCAGAAATAGCCCAGGCGTTCGAACTGGCAGAGCCACCCCGGTTCCACGGTGCCGAGATAGGGTTCCAGCCGGGCTTGCACTTCCTTTAGCGAATCGGGGTTCAGGTGTTCCTTGAAGTCCCGCTCCTTATCCCCGGCAGGGTTTTCCACGTTGAAGAGTTTGTCGTAGAGGCGGACTTTGGCCGGAACCGCGTGGGCCGCACTGACCCAGTGCAGCGTCCCTTTGACTTTGCGGCCGTCCTCGGACCAGCCGCCCCGGGTTTTGGGATCGTAGGTGCAACGGATTTCCGTGATGTTGCCGTTTTCGTCCTTTTCCACACCCGTGCAGGTCACGTAGTAGGCATAGCGTAGGCGTACTTCGCGGCCCGGAGCCAGGCGGAAGAATTTCTTGGGCGGCTCTTCCATGAAGTCGGCGCGTTCAATGTACAGTTCCCGGGTGAAGGGGACGCTGCGGGTACCCATGGACTCATCTTCGGGATGCAGCGGCATCTCAAAGGTGTCAGTCTCGTCCTCGGAGTAATTCTCAATGACCAGCTTTACCGGATCGAGCACGCCCATGAGCCGGGGCGCGTGGGCGTTGAGATCCTCGCGCACGCAATGCTCCAGCAGGGCAAAATCCACGGTGGAGTTGGATTTTGCCACGCCGATGCGCTCGCAGAAATCGCGCAGGGAGCGCGGGGTGTAGCCCCGGCGGCGCATGCCGGAGATTGTGGGCAGCCGCGGATCGTCCCAGCCGGAAACGTGTCCCTCTTCCACCAGTTGGATGAGTTTGCGTTTGGAGAGCACGGTATAGGTAAGGTTCAGGCGGGCGAACTCATACTGGTAGGGCCGTTGCGGAAATTCTCCCACGGTGTCCAGAACCCAGTCGTATAGCTCCCGGTTGTTTTCAAACTCCAGGGTGCAGATGGAGTGGGTGATGCCTTCCAGGGCATCGGACAGGCAGTGGGTGAAATCGTACATGGGATAAATGCACCATTTGTCCCCGGTGCGGTGGTGATGCGCGCGCTTGATGCGGTAGAGCGCGGGGTCGCGCATGAGCACGTTGGGCGAGGCCATGTCGATTTTGGCGCGCAGGACTTTGGAACCGTCCTCAAACTCGCCGTCGCGCATGCGTCGGAACAGGTCCAGGTTTTCTTCGGGGCTGCGGTCGCGCCAGGGCGAGGGCTTGCCGGGCTGGGTCAGGGTGCCGCGATATTCGCGGATCTCTTCGGCCGAGAGGTCGTCAACATAGGCTTTGCCCATGTGGATGAGCTTTTCCGCGAACGCATAGAGTTGATCGAAATAATTGGAGGCGAAGCAGCGGCGGTCTTCCCAGTCGTAGCCGAGCCAGCGCACGTCTTCCTGAATGGAATCCACGTACTCCTGTTCTTCCTTGCTCGGATTGGTGTCGTCAAACCGCAGGTTGCATTGGCCGTCGTATTCCTGGGCAAGACCAAAGTTCAGGCAGATGGACTTGGCGTGCCCGATGTGCAGGTAACCGTTCGGCTCGGGCGGAAAGCGCGTGTGAACGCGGCCTTCATAGCGGTTGTCGGCCATGTGGCTGTCGATGATGGTGCGGATGAAGTCCTTGCCGACCCGGGCTTCGTTGTTCCCGGTGTCTTTGGGGGTGCTCATGGTGTTGCCTCGTTGTGGGATGGTTTGCCGATTCGGGCGGCGTGCCGAAAAAAAACGGCATGGCCCGGCGGTTGGCGGAAAATACGGAAAATGCGCGTCCGGGTCAAATGGAGCGGAACATCCCATGCGATTGCATGGCGGGGAAAATGTGGTGTGAACCGTGTTTCCATAACGAAGCCAGGGGGTACAGGCTACCGGTTATAGCGGCTCCAGTGGCCCGAAAAATCAGGAGAAGAACATTGAGACCCCTTTTCATTTCCCGGGGAATGGTGTATGCCCTCAAGGGCACGAACCGACGATGCCTTCATACAAGCGGACGCTTGCGCCACCACCTGCAACACTACTGGAAGCGATGAACGTATTCGGCCTATTCTCCAGCTGCCAAGTTTTGGTCTACCCGGAAAAGTGCGGGGAATGCCGGACCATGCGGGTCCGAAATGTTCTGCCCGTACTTTTTTTTGTGTTGCTCGTTGGCTTGGGTACAAGCTTCGGTTTTTTGCTGGATACCTATTTCGATCATCAGAAATTGCAGGTTCGATACGAGACATTGGAACACGACCGGCTGGAGCAGCGGTTGGATATCCTCTTTCAGGCCCGAAAGCTTTCCGGCCTGCAGCTGGACTATGACCGGATCGACGATTTTTGCCGCAAACTCATGGTCATGACCAACATGTCCGGTCCGCGTCCGGACTGGGACGATTTTACGGGCAGCGGCGGGCCGCTCATCAACAGCATGACCTTGTCGCCGTATGATACGCGGACCCTGGTTCGCAACATGCAAGGGGCCGTGGTGGCACTGAACCGGGACGTGTTGGACAGTGAAGTGCTTCAGCAGCTCATTCTCAAGCAGGTGCGCGAAAACAAGCAGCTCCTGGACTCCACGCCGTCGGTCTGGCCTGTGAAGGGCCGCATCACCTCCGGGTTCGGCATGCGCCAGCATCCCTTTGACAAAACCTACAAATTTCACCGTGGTCTGGATATCGTGCCTCCGGGCGGACGCGGCACCCCCATCCATGCCCCGGCCAACGGCGTGGTCGTTTTTGCCGGGCGTGACGGCGGCTACGGCCTGAGCCTGCTCATCCGCCACAAAAACAACATCACCACCCGCTACGGCCATCTCAAGGCCATGGCAGTGAAGCGCGGTCAAAAGGTGCGTCGCGACGACGTGATCGCCTATGTCGGCAACACCGGCCGCAGCACCGGACCCCACCTGCACTATGAAGTGCTGCTGGCGGGCAAGCCCCAGAATCCGCGTCGATACATCCTGAATTAGTCCTGCTTGCCTGCGCATGCCCGGTTTGTGCCGCCGTGGTCCCATGTTTGTTTGGATCAGGGGGGTACGGCGTGCTGGCATGAACGCCTTGACCCGAGTGCCTGATGCCCTGCGGCAGAAAATGAACGCATCGCCCGTAATGGCGCGGTGCGTTTTTTCGTTTGAATCTGCAATGGCCTCGGAACGCAGGCGCCGTCTTTTCTCGCGTCACGGTGGGCCTGGGGCAGGGCGTTGCCGGGCTTGGTCGCGTGTCAGGGTGGCGATGCCGCGGTCAGGGCATTTCGAGATGGAGCGGGGGGATGAACGATCGGGAAAGGCTCCCGGACGCGGAAGGCCCGGAGCACAACACGACCGTCAGATGCCGAATTCGCGTGTGAGCAATCCCCGGACTTTTTGAATAATCCGCTGAATTAGGGCGGAGCGCTGTCCCTGGATCTCCAGTCGTCCAAAATATTGGCGTTCCGTGGGACACGGCGAAATCGGCTCCAGAACCACCCGATAGGCCGAACCCTGGAGGATCAGCCGTCCTTTCGGTCCTTGCCTCGCGGGAACATCCCCGCCATGGACGGAGGCAAAAGCCGCAGTCTCGAGTACCGTGGCTGCGGTGGCGTCAATGGACCGAATCACGCAGTCAACCGGGCGCGATTCCGGGCGATAGGGATACAGCCGGGCCGATCCCCCCGGGGAGATGCGGCTCAATTCCAGTTCGTCCACATAGGCCACAATGCGTTGTCGTGTGGTATCCAGCACGGTTCCCAGGTACGTGCCTTCCGCCACAAAAATGCCGGTTCGCCAAGCCTGGGCCGGCAGCTCCAGCCGGCCGGAAAGCGGGGCGCGGATATCGGCCTTTTCACGGCGTTGCAGCAGACCGTCCAGGTTGGCGCGTTGTTCCCGGGATTCGGCTTCCCGGGTCAGGCGTTGGCGCAGCATGGTTTGGTCCATGCTCAACAATTCGGACATGTGCCGTGTGGAGGATTCGCGTATTTCGGCCACGCGGATGTGTTGTTCCAGTTCTGGGGAATGCACGCGAAAAAGGGCGTCTCCTTTGTGAACCATGCGGGTGGGGACCGGCTCTTGCGCGGGAACCCTGGTGAGCACCCCGTCGAATGGGGCGTGCAGGTGCGCTGTTTGTGCTGCCGTGAGCATTGCACGCGTGGCAATCGTGGTATTCCAGGGCCAGCAAAGGACCAAAAGTACCACTGCCAGGAAAACGCTGCCGCGAATCATCGGGCGAAAGCCCAACTCCTGCCGTCGTTTCCAGATGCGCCGAATTTCGCGTAGCAAAGGCGCTCCGAGCGAACTCCACAATTGATGCACCGCAAGAAAAACGCCCAACGCTTTGAACGCCAGGGCATAGACCAGGGCCGCAATACTCAGGGCCAGGGTCAACCGGTAAATGCGAGTACACACGGCATGGACCAGGACAACGGATTGGGTGGGACCGGGCAGTCGTTCCGGGGGGGCATCCCCAGCACCGGTAAGCCATTCTGAAACATGCCAGTGCAGGAGTGCCTGCCCTCGCTCCATGAGGTTATCCACGCCCAGCAGGTCACTGAGCAGGTAGTATCCGTCAAAGCGCATCAGCGGGTTTAGGTTCACGGCCAGAGACATGATCCAGCTGGTTACAGCCAGCACAAAGCAGATGTCCCGTAAGGGACCGGGATCCAGCAACAACCAGGCAAATCCTGCCACTGCCGCCAGGAGCAGTTCCGCGGCAATGCCGGCACCGTCGATAATCAGGCGTTGCCGCGAGTCGTTCAGCTTCCAGGATTGATTGACGTTGGTATAGAGCACCGGCCAGAGCAGTAAAACAGCCACGCCCATGCTCGTGACCCGCAGGCCGAAGCGTTTGGCGGCCAATCCGTGGGCCAGTTCATGAAAGATCTTTGCGCCGAACAGGGAAACAAGCGAGAGCAACGCGCCTCGGCTGTTGAGAAATTCCGGCACGGTGGCGAGAAACATGTCCCACTGGCGCAAGAGCAGAAAAAGGCTCAGGAAGGTGAACCCCAGGGCGATCAGGGCGAATCCCGGGGTAAAGAGAACACCGGTGCGCTGTGCCAGAGAGGAGAGAAAGGCGTCGGGTTGGAACAAATGGATACGGAAAAACAAGTACGTGCGCAGCAGGTGGCGCAGGCCGCGTTTTGCCGCCTGGACGCGCAAAAAACGGGGAATGGCTCTGTCCGGGGTGTCGCGTAGCAGATTGTTGCGGGAGAGGAATTCCCGCAATTCCAGGACATGTGTTTCTGTCACGGGGGTGGCCTGGGTGTGGGCCTGCTCGGCCACAGTGGCCACTGGGCCGGGCCGCCAGCTTCGCAGAATTTCCACCTCCCGCGTTCCCACGCGGAAAAAACGATTGGCCGCGGGGTCATGCAGGGTCCAGGTGGGCTGTCCCCACAGCGAAGCCGGACCTGGTTGGATTTCAAGATCAAGGCGAAGAGGCGGAACCATCTCCGGCCCGGCAAGAGCGGCCTGGCTCATGAACTCATACTCCGAGCCAACGCCGCACAGCCGCATAGGGCCGCCGCAGCAGGTAGTATAACAGGGAGACCCGCTCTCCACGCACCAATGCCAGTCCGCGCATGCCGATGCGGGGGCGTTGGGTTTCATCCTCGAATCGGGCGCGCACGCGGTAGCTGAGTACGCCCAGGGGCGAAGTCTCGGCGGTGAACGCGGCATAGTGCAGGGTCGCGGGGACAGGCTCTTCCGGGGCAATGTTCAGGAATACCGTGACTGGCGTGTCCGAGCGCAACTCCCCGGCTTCCTCTACAGGAAGCCAGATGCGCGCCGCACTGTCGTGTTCCGCGCTGATTTCCATGAGCCGCTGGCCAACCTGTACGGGCAATCCCACCAATTCGTCCGGGTCCGTGAAAATGGCCATGCCGTCCTGGGGAGCCGGGATTTCCGTGCGTTGGAGCAATTCCTCGATGTGCCGGAGCTGCTCGCGACGTTCCGCCACAGCGGCGCGGGTCAGGGTGAGCCGCCATTTGCTGTCCGGGTCGGAAAGCGCGGATTGGGAAACCTGCCGATATTCTGCCTGGGCGGTTTCCAGTGCTTTGCGGGTCACGAGCAGGCGCGAAAGCAGATCGCGGTCGTCCAGGCGCAGCAGGGGTTGCCCCTTGTGCACGGTTTGGTTCGGGCGAACCAGCACCTCGTCGATGACGCCGTTGAGGGGCGAGCGCAGCACGGCCGGAGCGCGGGCCACCACTTCGCAGTCTCCCACGGACGTGAGTGGAACGCGGATCAGGAGCAGCAGGGCCAGGAGGGATGCGGCCATGAGCAGAAGAAATGTTCGTTTGCGCAGCAGCCTGCCGACGCGGGATTTCCAGGGCAGCCCATGGGAAGCGAACGAACCGAGGGTGTAGGCGTAGATCTCGGCCAGATGCTTGGCCAGAGTCGATTCCTCGTCGCGAAAGGGCGTGTCCCGTGTGAGCAGCAACGTGCCTTGATTCTCAAACCGTGGATGATGCAGGGGCAGGTGCAGCACATGCGCCGGAAACCAGTCCGCCCATTCCTCACGCAGGGAATCGGGCAGGGAGGCCGGGTCGATGAGACCCCCCTCGGGTTGAGCGGTTTCCAGGTGTGCGGCCAGGCGGCGCACCCAGAGCAGCAGGGGGGCGCGCGGGTCTGGTGCCGGGAGGTCCGAAACCGCTGTGACCCGCCCTGTTCCGGGATCGCAGAGCAGAGCCTGTCGATAAGGCAGGATCAGGGACGTGTCGTTGACCACATGATAGCGCGCCTCCATGAGCGTGGCGGCTCGCTGAACCTGCGCCTGAAGCGAGAGCAGGGTGCTCAGACCGCGGACTTGCTGTTCCAGATCAGCCATGGCGCTACAGGGGCGGCTCGAATCGGGCGGTACCGCTCATGCCGGGCAAAAGGCCGGGTGTGGCGGTTACCTGCGCGCGGATTTTGACCGTCTGACTGACGGGGTCCACATAGGGGGCCACGGAATCCACAGTGGCAGCCACGGTATCCCCGGTTTCCTCAATATGCAGCTGGAAGGGAAGTCCGGGTTGCAGCCAGCGCAGCCATTGGGAAGGCACGATGCATTCGGCTTCGAGCCGGGAAGGGTTCACCAGGGTCATGAGTGGTTCGCCGGGAGTGACGCGTTGGTAGCGCTTGACCGCAAGGCTGGCCACTCGGCCGGAAAAGGGAGCGGTTTCTCGGCAATACAGCAAATGCGCACGGCGCACCGCCACTTCGGCTTCAGCGATTTTCACCTCGGCTCGGCTGAGGTCCACTTCCACGGTGCTTACGGAATTGAGACGGCTGAGTTCCTCATTGGCTTTGAGTTTGGTCCGTGCGGCTGAAAATCCGGCCTGGGCGCGCTGCAATTCGGCTTGTCTGTCCGCGCAGTCGAACCGTACCAGCAGATCCCCTTTCTTAAAGGAATCACCTTCGCGCAGCGGCAAGTCGCGGATGCGCGCAGGAATGCCTGCGGCGAGCGGGGCTTCCTGCAAGGCCGTAAGCTGGACTCGCACGGAAAACCGAGCCTCGGCAGCGGAGTCCGCACTTTGCGGGGAGGAAACCACGTGCGGCCGGGCGTCGGGATCCAGAGCCGCATCAGCAACGGCCTGACTTGTGGAGAACACGAGCCAGAGCGCAGCCAGAGTCAAAAGCAGTGGCAAACGGGGCATCAAAGGCTGGCCTCATCCGTGGGAGCCGAGACCTGGCCGGAATCCCACAGGTTCATGGTCTGCCCGATTTGCCGTACAAGGATGGTGGCGTCCTTGACCGTGAGTTCCCGGGGCAGCACATCCACCCCCAGCGAAACCAAAATGCGGTTATAGGCGTTTTGCGCTTCGGCAAAACTGCGGTACCGCTCCATTTCCGAGAAAAGCGCCGTGACCCGGCTCCGAATAGTCTCCACCTGGCTTTGTGTGTTCACCAGGGCTTGATTGGAAACGATCTGCGCAATGCGCTGTTCCACCCTGTTGATTTGGGTGGCCATGTCGTAATCGCGCACGATGCGTTCGTATTGGCGCACGGCCACGTTCACCTGGGTGACCACGGCCATATGCACGGAGAGCAGGCGCATGCGTTCCAGTTCATGCTTGCTTTCGGCCTGGGCGATGCGGTCTGGCGCGGTGAACAAATCCACGAGGTTGCCCGTGACCTGGGCGCTCAGTTCCTGCCAGGCGTTATCCGAAAGGAACGAGTTGGAATCGTATTTCTGCGAGGCCCGGAAGCTGAGACCCGGCAGGGTCTGCAACATGGAGCGGGTGATCTCGTTTTTGCTGATGCGCACCTGATACATGGACTCGCGCAGCTCCGGCCGCTGATCCAGGGCAATGTCCACCAGCTCGTCCACGCTCTTGGAAAGTTTGGGGGGGCGCTGGACCTCTTGCTCATCGGCCAAAAGCTGCAATTGCAGGGACGGACTCATGCCCATGAGGGAGCAGAGTTCCACCTGGGCTTCGTCCAACTCGTTTTGCAGGGATTCAAGCTGGCGCACCACCTCCAGCAAGGACCGCTGGAATGTGAGGCTTTGCAGGGGCGGACGCAGGCGCATTTCTTCCACAGTGCGGGCGTCTTCCAGGGCGGTGCGGGCCTGGGCGAGCACTTCTGCCACGCGGGGGCGGAAGATTTGTGCGCTGGCCGCACGCCAATAGGCGGCGCGAACTTGTTCCACCAGTTGCTGCTGGGCTTTGCGGCGCAGCTCGGCTCGAATGTATTCTTTGTCCGATTCCTGACGAGCCTGATAAAAGCTCATGCCGAAATCGAGCAGGTTCCAGGCCAGGGAAAGGTCCATGGTCAAACGATTGCGGTCCTGGGAGGTGGACGGCTCCAAGGACTGGGTTCGGGTTTCCACGGACTCGCTGCTGGAGGCGCTCTCGGGCCAGCGGCTGTGGGCGCCGCCGTCGAAATCCACGCTGGGCAGCATTTCCAGGGTAGCCAGATCGTATTGCTGATGTGCGATATCCTCTTCCATGGCCTGAATCCGATAGTCCAGGTTGTGAACCAGGGCCAGGGCCACGGCCTCCGGCAGCGTCAGGGGATGATCGGGTTTGGGCTGGAGTTGGTCGAGCTGTTCCCAGTTTCTGGTCAGAATTTCCTGACGTTCTTCCTGGGAAAGCGGTTGGGTACGGGCTGAACAGCCCGCCAGCAGCATCACGCAAAGGAGCAGGAGCAGCCAGTGTCGGAACAATGTTTTTTTCATGATGCGCATCGGATGTACCTCTTATCCTAATCCAAAAAGATTCGCCAGTTGTGAGGCTTGGCGCAAAAGACCGGAATGGCCCGCTTCGGCGATTTGTGTATCCAGGCCAGGCTTTCCGGAAACGGATTGTCCTTCGGCCTGCGGCTGGTTGGGTTCGCTTTGGTCCGGGGCGGCTTGGCCCGCGTCCGAAATGGTCAGTTGGATTGCATTGCCGTTGGTGCGGTCCGCCTGGTCTCCTTCGGCAGGCTCTCCATCCCGGGGGGGCGTTCCGTCATCCTGTTGGGAGTCGGCCTGGGCGCCGACCAGCTCAATCACGAAGGTGGATTTGGCTTCGTTGCCCATCTCGTCACGGGCCTTAACCAATACCTCGATCACATGTTCCAGGCCGTCGGGCGGATCAATGCTAAATGTCCCGTCCGAGGCGTTGAAGCTGATCCAGGAGGGCAGGGGAGACCCGTCAGGCATGGTGGCCTCAAGCGTTACCTGAATGCTTGGATCGTTGTGTCGGATGGCGCTGGGCGGAATGGTGAAGTCCGTGGGCCGGTCCGAACGGAAGGTCTGATTCTCCAATTGCAAGGAGAATTGTTCTCCAGTGTCGCCGTCGCCGTCATAGGCGTTGCCAAGCTGTTGATAAAAGCCCATGGGATCGGACTGGCGGCTCTGCGGTACAGGAGGAAGCAGGTCCGAGGGCTTGTTGCCTCCACCCGGCGAAGCCGAAGGGCCGGGATCCTGTGGAGGTGGCGGGGTGTGCGAAGGGGGCGGCGTTGGAGAATCGTCCGGCAGATGCGGCGGCTCCACGGGGTTGGGTTTTTGGACGGATATTTCCAGGGTCTCCGAGTCACTGAGCGCTCCGCCAGCACCGGTGTTGCCCTGGTCGTTTACCGTGACCTGGAGCTGTGCCTCACCGGTGAATCCGTCTTCAGGGCTGAAAACAAGGTTGTCCAGGGCGCTTTGCACGGCATCAAGCTGGCCGGCAAAGGTGATGGAATCCTGTCCGCTGGGCGAATCGCCGGTGGGGAAGTTCAGTCCGGTGGTGTCGTTCAGGGTCAGGGTACCGTGATCCACGTGCAGGGTAACGCGAACTTCACCGTTAAAGGCATCCACGTCCGTCACCTGGATGGCCAGATTGCCGGAAAGCTCCAAATCCTGGCCGGGAGCCGTGCTCGCGGAATTGGGCAAGGTGATGACCGGAGCGGTGTTGATGTCGTCTGTGAGCCGCAGTTCCACCTGCGCGGTGTCACGCTCGTCCGTGGCGCTCCCGGTCAGGCCCGGGTCTGTGCCCGTGTGTCCGTTGTCGTTGATGGTTACCGTGAGGTGCAGCGTGCCGGTGACGCCGTCGCCCGTGTAGGTCATACCCTCCAGCGCGGCGTTGACTTCCGTCAGGGAGCCGGTGAACGTGACAGTTGTGGTGCCGTTGCCCTGCACGCTACTCAGACCATTGATCCCGGAAAGGTTCAATTCGCCTCGGGGTACTTCCAGGGTGACGGTCACGTCCTGGCCGGCCGCGTCCAGATCGTCAACCACGATGGCGTTGCCGTTGGCCTGGGAAAATTCCAGGGTGCCGTCCGGCAGCAGGTTCTGGCGTGCCGTGGGCGCATCCACCTCGGGTGTGTCGTTCACAGGGGTGATGTCCACGGTGACGGAGTCGGTGTCCGTGGAAAAGGCGGTGCCGCCGCCGTTGGTGGTGGTGTCCACCTGTTGGCCTTCGGTGCCGCTGGTCTGGTCCCAGGCACGGAACTGCATATCGGCCGTGCCGTCGAAGTCCGCATCGGGCACGAAACGAATTTTGGCGTCCGGTTGCAGGAGCAGGGCCGCGTCCTCGCTCACGTTCGGGAAGTTGGTCCAGCCGCTGCCCGTGTCGTATTGCCAGGTGCCGTGCGTGGAGTCCGCGCCGGTCACGGCCATGCCTTCCAGCGCATTGTTATCCACATCGGTAATGGGGTCGCTGTTGTTGTCCGAGCCGAGGATTTCCGCCACGGTGCTGCCCGAGGGGTTGGTCATGTCTTCCGAAACATCGGGCAGATGCAGGTCGCTGCTGTTGTCCAGCACGGGCGCGTCGTTTTGCGGGGTCACAGTGAGGTTCAGAATGACGGGCGCACTGGTGGCCGCATCCGCGCCGGAGCTGTCCCGCAGGGTGATTTGCAGCACGTTGGCAGTCTGGTCCACATCCGGGTTGTGGGACGTGCTGTGATAGGTGGCCTGCCGCAGCATGGCCTGTACCGCCTCGGGCGTGGCCTGATCGTTGAGGCTGACCACAAGGTCCGCGCCGTCGGATCCGCCGCTCAGGGTGCCGATGACCGTGCCGCCGTAGGTGATGTTGGAACCGCTGACCCCGATCTGGCCTACGCCGGTTCCCTGGTTGTTGATGCCGAGCTGGTCCCAGGCGTCGCTACCGCTGTTATAGCCGATGGTCAGTTGCCCACCGCCCAGGGTCGTGGAGTCCACGTCGCCAATGGTTACTCCGGGCAGGATGAAGGCCGGGGTGCCGGTATCCGGGTTTACGGCGTTTTCATCCAGCGTGGTGTTGCCGGGCATGCCGCCGATAACCGGGGCGTCGTTCACCGGGGTGATGTTCACGGAAACCGTGGCCGTGTTGCTGGTGTCCTGCCCGCCGCGCTCCGTGCCGTCCCCATCCTTGAAGACGAATTTCATTTCACGGCTGGGATCAGCGCCGAAATTGTCGGGGTTGTCGGAGGTGCTGCTGAAGCCCACGTGTTGGATCAGGGCTTGCACCGTCGCCATGTCCGCGTTCGCGTTGAAGGTCACGGTCATGGCGTTGTTGTGGTCGCCAGCGGTGAACGAGCCGATGACCGCGCCGCCGTAAGTGATGGTTGATCCGCTGATTCCGATCTGTCCAGCCCCGGTTCCCTGATGCAGGATGCTGAGCTGGTCGCCGTCCTGGGCATTCGAACTGATGTTTACCGTGAGAGTGGCGCCGTCAAAGTCGCTGATTTCTCCGTTCAGGAATTCCGTATCGCCGAGAACCACGCCCTGGCCGATGGACACGAAACCGCCGCCCTCCTGGAAGTCTGCGGGAGTGTTGCCGCTGTCGTCCAACGTGGGGGCATCGTTTACCGGGAGCACATTGGCCTGGAGGTCCGTGGTGGTTCTTGCAAAGGGCGCTGTGGAGGCTGGTCCGTTGAGGTCCGCGTGGGTTCCGTCCGCAAGGGCGCCGCCGCTGTTGTCGGCCAGGCGAACCGTCAGGGCTGCCGGTGTGCCGTTGAAATCTCCGGCCGGAACAAAGCGGAGCTTGGCATCCGCATTGAGCAGCAGGGCATTGTTATCGGCCACATTGCCAACGTTCGTCCAGGTCTGGCCGTTGTCCGTGGAATATTGCCAATTTCCCTGGGCGGCTGTGGCGGTGTTGCCCACCACGGCCACGCCCGCGAACTGGTCAGCCCCGGAAAGTTCCGCGGCATCGTTGGGATCCGAGAACAGCCCGCCGAACAGGTTCTGGACGCTCTCTCCCGCGTGATCGGTGCTGTCCTCCAGCACGACCTGGGTGGTGGGCGAACCTGTGGGAACGGGATCGTCGTTCACGGCGGTCACGTTGATGCTGACGGTATCCGTGGCCGTGGAAAAGGCGGTGCCGCCGCCGTTGGTGGTGGTGTCCACCTGCTGGCCTTCGGTGCCGCTGGTCTGGTCCCAGGCGCGGAATTGCAGGGTGGCGGGACCATTGTAATCCGCATTAGGAACGAAGCGTATTGTGGCGTCCGGTTGCAGGAGCAGGGCCGCGCCCTCGCTCACGTTCGGGAGGCTGGTCCAGCCGCTGCCCGTGTTGTATTGCCAGGTGCCGTGCGTGGAGTCCGCGCCGGTCACGGCTATGCCTTCCACGGATCCGTCGTCCACGTCGGAAATGGGGTCGCTGTTGTTGTCCGAGCCGAGAATTTCCGCCACGGTGCTTGAATCGGTTGAGTCTTCCTGAATATCGAGCAGGTGCAGGTCGCTGCTGTTGTCCAGCACGGGCGCGTCGTTTTGCGGGGTCACGGTGAGGTTCAGAGTGGCGGGCGCACTGGTGGCCGCGTCCGCGCCAGAGCTGTCACGCAGGGTGATTTGCAGCACGTTGGCGGTCTGGTCCACATCCGGATTGTGGGACGTGCTGTGATAGGTGGCCTGCCGCAGCATGGCTTGTACCGCCTCGGGCGTGGCCTGATCGTTGAGGCTGACCACAAGGTCCGCGCCGTCCGATCCGCCGCTCAAGGTGCCGATGACCGTGCCGCCGTAGGTGATGTTGGAGCCGTTGACCCCAATCAGGCCTGCGCCGGTTCCCTGGTTGTTGATGCCGAGCTGGTCCCAGGCGTCGCTGCCGCTGTTGTAGCCGATGGTCAGTTGCCCACCGCCCAGGGTCGTGGAGTCCACGTCGCTGACCGTGGCTCCGGGCAGGATAAAGGCCGGGGTACCGGTATCCGGGTTTACGGCATTTTCATCCAGCGTGGTGTCGCCGGGCATGCCGCCGATAACCGGGGCGTCGTTGTGCAGGTCGCCGATGGTCACCACCGTGGTGACAGGGGCGCTGGTGCTCTGGCCGCCACGTGCCGTGCCGTCGCCATCATTGAAGGTGAATTCCACCACCCGCTTCAGGTTGTTGCCGAAGTTGGACGGGTTGTCCGTGGTGTGGTCGTAGGTCACGGCTTCCAGCAGTGCGCTTACGGCCTGTTGGTCGGCATTGCCGTTCAGGGCAACGGTCAGGGCCGTGTCGTGGTCGCCGGCGGTAAAGCTGCCGATGACCGTACCATTATAAAGAACCTGGCTGCCGCTTACGGTGAGCAGGCCGTTATTTGCCAGGCCGAGCACGTCGCCCTGGATCGCGCCCACGGCCAGCCGCACGCTGAGGCTGCCGCCGTCAAAGTCCGCGACCTCGCCGCGCTGGAATTCCATATCCGTCAAGGAGGCGTCCTGGGTCACAAAGACCGGGCCTTGGGCCTCGTCGTAAATGGTCACGTCCCCGCCCACACCGACCACTTCCGGCGCGTCGTTCACGGGGTTGACCGTAATGTTGAAGTGCTGCGTGGTTTCCAGGGCCGGGGCGGTTTGTTGTCCGTCCAGGCCGTACCCTTCGTCGCTGTAGGTCACTGTGATTTGGACCGTGCCGTCCTGCGGGGTGTTGTGTTCTGCTTCCGGCGTAAAGGTCAGGGACTGAAGGGCTGTATTGATTTGGTCCGTGGTGCCGCGCAGGTCCAGGGAATCCCCGTTGTCAGTGATCTGCAGACCGTTGACGGGCGTAATGTCCAGCTCACCGTATCCTTGGGAAATTGCCAGGGTTACATGGACCTCGCCGTCCCGTTCATCCACGGGCTGGAGCTGAATTTCCCCGCCCAGGTCGAGCACGCCGTCTTCATTCATGATCTGGTCGCTGGGCATATCCAGAACAGGCGCGTCGTTCACGGGCTGGATGTTGTTGACCACGATGGTTGTGGAATCCTGCAAGGCGCCGCCGCCCACATTGCCCAGGTCGCTGATGGTGATCGCGATGCTTTCGGATACTCCCGAGTCGTCGCCGGGCGTGTATTCGAAGCTGCTCAACGCGGCGTTGAGTTCGCTGAGCGTGCCTTCCACCACGACGCGGCTTTGCCCGTTGCCCGTGCCGTCCACGAAGTGCAGACCCGTGGTCGTTGTCAGGTTGATGGTTCCGGCCGCGTTTTCAAGTGTCAGGCGCAGGTCCGGATCATTGCCCGTGTCCTGGGTGATGGCGGGGTCAAGATCCAGGTCGCCGATGGTTGGCCCGCTGACGGTGATGGCTTGGTTCTCGGTGCTGTTGCCTGCATCCAGGGAACCGCCGTCGGTGATTTCCGGCGCATCGTTCACAGGGTTGACCGTGACGGTGGCATCGGCGGTGTTCACGCTGTAGGCCGTGTCTCCGCCCGTGCTTACGATGGCCTGCGAATCGCCCGAAGCAACAGCGTTGGAAGCGTCCCAGGCGTGATAGTTGAATGTGGCCTGCCCGTTGAAGTTGGGGTCGGGCCGGAAGCGGATCAGCGCGGAGCCGTCCAAATGCAGGGGATCCTGGTTGGCTTGCCCGGCCACGATTTCGTTCCAGGTCTGTCCGTTGTCCGTGGAATAATCCCAAACACCATTGGTGCGGTCCGCATCCGTAATGGCGATGCCCGTTAGTCCGCCGCCGTCCGGTTCGCGTCCCTGGGTGCCGGTCAAGATGTCCGCCACGCTGGTGTATTCGGTGTCGTCTTCATCAACGTCCGCGAGGTCGCCGCCGTCCGGGTCGCTGATGATGGGCGCATCATTGGTGGCGGTGATGTCCACGAAAACCGTACCCGTGGCCGTGAGTTCCCCACCGGTACCTTGCTCTCCGGCATTGCCGTCGCGGAAGGTGATGGCGATGATCTGGGTGGGCGGGGGATTGTCCTTGATGCTGCTGAAGGTCAGGCTTTGGAGGGCCGCGTCCACGATGTCGCCGGTGGCCGCATCATTGAACGTGATGGTCAGCTTGCCGTTGATCAATTCGTAGCTGCCCACGTCCGTGCCGTTGTGCTTCAGCGTACCGTTGTCCTTGGTGAAGTCGCCGCCGATGTCGTAGCGGTCCGTGTCCTGCAGTACGGCATTACGTTGTACCGTGAGCGTGGCTCCGGCATAGTCGTCTTCGGCGTTGTCAATGTCAAAATCGCTGATGCTGGCACCTGGGGCCAGGGTGACGGGAGTCCCCTGGGCTTGCAGTCCCGCGCCTTCGGTATAATCCACGACAAAGGGCAGGTCCGCAATGCCGGGCTGATCGTTCACAGCGCTTACGTCGGCGGTGAGCGTCCGGGTTTGCAGGCTGACCGGACCTTCGCTGGTGGCCGTGCTCACGTCGAGACGGCCGCCTGCGCTGCCTTCGGTGGTGTCCCAGGCCCGCCAGGTCAGCTGGCCCGTGTCCGTACCGTTGAAGTCCGCCGCACCCACAAAACGCAGCTTGGCGTCAACACCGAGGAGCAGGGCGCTGGTTTCCGCAAGGTTCGTGGGAACGTCCTGCCAGCCGCTGCCCGTATTGTACTGCCAAGTGCCGTTGGCCGTGGTGGTGATGCCCACCAGAGCCATGCCTTCCACGGGGTCCGCGTCCACGTCGCTGACCAGGTCGCCGAGGATGGCGGCAACACTGGTGCCTTCACCGGTGGTGTCTTCCACTTCCGCAAGCACGGAAGCCGGACCGGAGGTGTCCAGTACCGGGGCATCGTTGACCGGGCTGACCGTGACCGCGAAGCTGCCGCTCACGGACTTGGCCCCGCCCACCCCCTCATTGCCCTGGTCCGTGACCAGCAGGGAGATGGTGTCCGAGCCGTTGTAGTGGGTGTCGGGGTTGTATTGCAGGCTGCTGAGGGCGTTGTTCACGTCCGTGAGGGATCCGGTAAAGCTCAGGGTGCCGTCGCTGCCGTTGGTGTCTCCGCCCAGGCCGGTGGTGTCGCTCAGGGTCAGGCGGCCGTGATCCACGTTCAGTGTGACGCGCACGGTGCCGTCCTCGGACCCGCCGTCGGTTTCGCCAAGGGTCAATTCCGTATCACTGATCTGGATCGGACCCAGAGTTAAGGTGTCGTCCTCGTTCAGGCTGACCGGGATGTCGCCCGTGGTTGGATCAAGCGAGATGTTCGATCCGCCGGGATCGTAGACCACTTCCGGGGCGTCGTTTACGGGGCGGATGGTGATGTCGGTCTGTGTGGTGGCGGTTTGTTCCCCGCCCTGTCCGGTATTGCCATTGTCCGAAAGGGTCAGGTGCAGCACATCGCCGGGGGTGCCGGGCTGGGAGATGTCGTTGTAGTCGGCGTCCGGGGTGTAGCGCACGCCGGAGTCCAAAACAGCGTTGACGGCCTCGGCCGAGCCGCTGATGGTCACGGTGCCGGTGCCGTTGTTTTCCAGGGTTACGCCCCCGGTGTTTTGCAGGGTCAGCAGGCCATGTCCCACGGAGAGTTCGAGACTGAGCGTGTCGGTGCCTTGGGCCACGTCCACATCGGATACTTCAATGCCCTTGATCAGAACCGAGGAATCTTCATCCAGGAGGGCGTCCGTCGGGGCCACGATGCCCGGGGCGTCGTTGGTGGCGAGGATGTTGATGTTGAAGGTGCCGGTCGGCTCATTGCCGCCGCTGGAGTCGGAGATCCTGAAGCCGAACTGGTCTGTGGCGGAATCGCCCAGAGGCTCGGAACCGTCGTGCTGATAGATGAGCCGGTCGTTGTGCAGATCGTCCAGGGTGAAAACGGATCCCGCGCCAAGCTGCTTCTCGTCCCCGTCCAGGACGCCGTTGCCGTTGGTGTCAAGGTAGAGGTATCCCTTGTCCACGTTTTGCGTGATGCGGAACTGTACCTGGGTGGCGGAGTTGTCGGGATCCCATGCCTTGAGGTTGGAGCCGTCGCCGGCATCGTTGTCCAGATTCTCAGTGGACAGAATCAGGCTGTCCCCTTCATAGACCTGCCCCCCGGTATTGGTAATGATGGTGGGCGTGTCATTGATGGGGCGCATGGTCATGGTCACGGTGGCCGGAGCGCTGGTCAGGCCTGAAGGATCCGTGGCCGTGAACGTGAAGGTATCGGTGAAGTTTTCCGTGCCGTCGTGGGTGTAGCGCAGTCGTCCGGCATCCAGGTCGGCCTGGGTGAAGGTGTCGCCCGAGGCCATGGCTTCCCCGGCATCGAATTGTCCGTCGTTGTTTTGGTCGAACCACACCGTGCCGTGTTGCGGGCCGGTTCCCAGGGCGTAGGTCATTTCCGCGGTGGTGTTGTCCGGGTCGCCGGAAGAAAGGTGCGAGCCGCCCTGGTTGAGCACCTGGGTGCCGCCTTCATTGATGGAGGCACGGCCGCCGTTGGCTGTGGGGGCGTCATTCACCGGCGTGACGTTCAGGTCCACGGTCACGGTCTGGCTGGGGGTGTCGCCGCCGTCCGTGAGCTGCACCTGGAACTGGTCCTGGGCCGGGTTGGGTTCGCTGTCCGGGTTGTGGAAGTAAGCCACGTCGCCGTCACGCACGTTCTGGATGGAGAAGTGTCCACCCACGCCCACGCTTTGCCAGCTTGTTCCGTTCCATACGCGGATGGTCCCGCCACCCGGGTTCGAGACGATCTCAAAAACCATCTGGTTCGGGTCGCTGTTGTCCACATCGCTCCAGAGCAACGTGGCGTCGCCGCCTAGGTTGTCCACGGTGAGCGCACTCGCGTTTTCCACGTCGGCCAGGGTATGCGCGTCGGCGTCGTCCGTGCCTGCGTCGTCGTGTTCGTCCACGTTCACGGGGTTGTCGGCCTGGAGGTCGGGCGCGTCGTTCACCGGTGTGATGGTGATGTTGAAGGTCTGGGGCGCGGAATCAGGCAGACCGTCGGGATTGTCGTTTTGATCCTTGCCGTCCGAAATGGTGAATTGGAAGCTGGCAACGGTGTTTTCCGAACCGTCGTTGGCGTAGCTGACCAGGCCGTTGTTGATGTCGGCCTGGGTAAAGGAATCGCCCACGCCCAAGGCTTGGCCGTCAAGATAAATGGTACCGTGCAGGGAGCCGGTATCCGTGATTGTGAAGCTTGGGTCATCCCCATCGCGATCCCAGGCTGAGAGCAGGTCACTGGTGATGACGTTGCGCACCGTGCCGCCGCTGTTGTCTTCCAGCACCACGAGCGGCTCGTTGTTCTCCATGAGCGGCACATGGTTGGGGATGCCCGGACCAGCGGTTTCGTAAACGTAGATCCGCAGGGTTCCGGTGTCCGTCAGATCGGTTGGGGCGTGGTCGGTTTCATTGTCGTGCAGGGTGAAGGTCACGTCCACATGGCCGGTATTATCCACCGGGCCGTCGTGTACGAGCAGGACATCCCCGGCCGCGAGCTGGGCATGGGTGAATTCATTGACGGTCTGGCCATTGATTTCGATATGGACGTTCTGGGGCAGGGCATTCCAGGTCCAGGTCAGCTCTGTATCCGTGCTCTCCATGTCCGACCCGTCCAGGTCGGAGGTGCGCAGGGTGCGGGTGTGCTGGGTTTTGAGCCAGACGGTTTCGGTGCGTTCCACTTCGGGCGCGTCGTTTACCGGGTTCACGTCGATGGAAAAGGTGTCGCTGACCAGTTCGCCGTTGCCGTCCCGCAGATCAAAGGCAAAGCTGTCCGAGGTGTTTTCCCCGTCTCCGTGGACGTATACGAGGTCGCCGTTGTCGATATCCACCTGCTGGAACGTGGACCCTGCGCCCAGGCGCTGGCCGCCAAGTTCCAGCCAGCCGTTGGTGGTGTCCGAGGTGATGGTGTAGGTGAGCTGATGATGGGGGCTATCCACGTCGTGCGCGAAAAGGTGGGCGGAGCCGATGATCTGGCTTTGGCCTTCGTCCAGGGTAAGCCCGTTGTTTGTCACTGTGGGCGCGTCGTTGCGGGGCGCAATGCTCAACGTGACCACGGCGTTGCTGATCTGTGAACCTCGTCCGTCATCCACGCTGAATTGGAAGGTGGTCTGTGCGGCGGCTGCCACTGGTTCGGTGCCGTCATGCACGTAGCGCAGGTATCCGGCGGTCATGTCCGCCTGGGTAAAGGTCAGGCCCGTGGTGGCCGCGACCCAGGCGCTGCCGTCGAAGAATTGCAGCTCCCCGTAACCCGGCAGGGATTCCAGGGTGATTTGGAGTGAATCCGGGTTGCCGTCCGGGTCTGTCAGCCCGATATCGATGGGGTTCACGTCGCCGGGGCGGATGTATTCCTGCACCTGAATATCGGAGCCGGAATACTGGATCGGGGCGTTGGCTTCGTTGATGACGATATCCAGGGTTCCCACGGCTTCGCCGCCCGCGCCATCTCGCAGGGTAAAGCCCACGCTGTCCGAACCGTTGGCAGAGAGTTCCCCGCCGGTGTAGACGTAGCGCACCTTGCCCTGGCTGATGTCCTGCTGGCTGAACAGGCCGCCCTGGCCAAGCTCCACCCACTGGCCGCCTACGTTCAGCTCCACCCGGCCGTGCGCGGGCAATGCCGCCGAAAGTTCATACACCATCTGATCCCAGCTTTGCTCCATGTCGCCGCTGGGTTCTTCATAGCGCAGGTCAGCAATGCCGATGGTCACGGCCTGGGAGCCGGTGTGGTTTTCCGTGAACTCCAGGCGAGTGGCCATGGGGTCGGGGGTGTCGTTGTCCGGACTTACGGCCTGGGTCAGACTGCCTTCCACGGAACTGAACGCGGAATCGCCCCCGCCTGTACCGGGATCAATGCGGTCGCCGGTACTGCTGTTGTTGGATTCGTCCCAAACCCGGTAGCTCAGGGTGGTCACGCCGTTTTCGTTGGCGTCCGGGGTAAAGCGTATCCGGGCGGAGTGGGCCAGCAGCAGGGCGTTGTCCGCGGCCAGATCCGCGGGGAATTCCGTCCAGGACGTACCGCCGTCTTCGGAATATTCCCAGGTGCCGGATACGGCGGAAAGATCCATCCCCGTGACGGCCAGACCGAGGTCTGGGTTGCTGTCCGCGTCATCCTGGGCCATGCCCGCCAGGATATCGGCCACGGATTGCCCGTTGCCGGGGTCCGCGTCTTCCATCATGGGCGGAAGGGTGGGGTCGCCGTCGAGTACCGGAGCGTCATTGACGCTGACGATGTCCAGCAGAGCCTGGGCGCTTTGCGTGCTGAAGGCCGTGGCCCCGCCCGTGGCGTCGATGCTCACGACGCTGCCGTTGGAGCCGTTGCTTTGGTCCCAGGCCCGCAAGGTGAGAGAGGTTTGCCCGTGGTAGTCGGCATCCGGTCGGAAACGGATCCGGTTTTGGGCGGATGCTGCCAAAAGCAGGGCCGTGTTATCGGAGCAGGGTCCGACTTCCTGCCAGGATGTGCCGCCGTCCACCGAGTATTCCCAAACACCGTTGGCGTTGTCCGCGCCGACGATGGCCAGACCCGCAGGGCTGGACCCGTCCGGGTCCGAGTACTCGTCCTGGCCTTGCAGGGTCTGCACCAGGGATTCCACGGAAGTGCCTTGGTTGGACCCCATGGGGGTATCCTCGTTAATCTGCCCCAGATCAATGTCGCTACCGCCGAGGACGGGCGCATCGGCTCCCGGGGTCACCGTGACTCCGAAGCTGATTTCCACGCTTTGGCCGCCGGAAGTAGCCCGGATGGTGATGTCCGCGGTGCCGTTTTGGTTCGCGACGTAATCCAGGTGCAGGGTGGAGCCGCTGATGGAGGCTTGGACCAACTGTCCGTTGGTATTGTTCACCACTTCGTAGGTGATGTTTGCGTCCTCGTTATCCAGGTCCGTGAACACGCCGGAAAGGTCGATGTCTGTTGTAGGAGCGTCCTCGGCCACTTCCACGTCTGCGATGGGCGCGGCCACGGTGGGCGCGTCGTCCACGGGATCCACGGTGACCTGGAAACTGGTTTCCACGGTTTTGCCGTTGGATGTGGCGAGGATGGTGATGGTGGCGGATCCGTGCTGATCGGCCAGATAGTCCAGATGCAAAGTTGAGCCGCTCAGCGAGGTCTGCACCAGCCCGTTGTTGGTATTGCCGGTTACTTCGTAGGTGATGGCTGAGTCGTCATTGTCCAGGTCCGTAAACACGCCGGAAAGATCAATGTCGCTCGTGCCAGCGTCCTCCTGCACGTGAACGTCCGGGATGGTGGCGGCCACGGTGGGGGCGTCGTCCACGGGATCCACGGTGACCTGGAAACTGGTTTCCACGGTCTGGCCGTTGGACGTGCCGCGCAGGGTGATGGTGGCGGAGCCGTGTTGGTCGGCCAGGTAATCGAGGTTCAACGTGGTGCCGTTGATGCTGGCGTCCACCAGCCCGGGGTTGGTGTTGCCCGCAACGGCCACACTGATGGCCAGGTCGTCGTTGTCCGGGTCGGTGAACAGGCCGGAAAGATCAATACTGCTTGAGCCTGCGTCCTCCTGCACGTGAATGTCCGCCAGGGGGGTGTCCACCACCGGGGCATCGTCCACCGGAGTGATCAGGATATCACGCTGGGCCTCAATGGTGTTGGCGCCGCTCGCGTCGTGATTGGTGTCGGTGAGCGAGTAGGTCACGGTCCGGCTGGTACCCGGATCATCCCCTGTGTGCTCGAAGCGCACGGAGCGCAGGGCGGTCTGGTATTCGGCGGCCGAGGCTTCGCCCGTAAGGGTCAGCGTTCCGGTGGCCGCGTTCCAGGAACCCAGAATGTTGTCGGATTCCGTAAAGGACAGGACATCGCCTTCGCGCATATCCGAGAGATGCACGGTGGCCTGGGCCAGGGTGTCGTCGTCCCAGAGGGTCAGGCTGCTGTCCAGGAATGTGGCGGGATCGCCTTCGGTGACGAGCAGGGTGGAGGAGTCCACGCCGAGGATGGGGGCATCATTGAGCAGTCCGTGAAATTCGTTGGTTACAGACTCGGCAAAGGGAAGCGAGGCGTCCACGTCGCCCACGCGGGTTTCCAGTTGCCAGTCCCCTCCCTTGTCCGTGTGGCCTGTCGCGTCGTCCGAAGCGGCCACGTCTGCGCCGGTGCGTTGGGCCAGTCCGGCCACGAGTTGCGCGCCTTGGCTTCCCGCGCCCGTATCGCAGCTCCAGAGCAGAATGTCCGCATCCGGTGTGAGCGCCCGGGACCAGGAGCCGATTTCCTGTGCGCGTGCGTGCAACGCCGCATTATCGAGCGTGGACGTACCCAGGAAAACTTCGCCGGATTCTCCATGCGAAAGAATGTGCAGGCTGTCGATGTCTTTCCGGTGTGCCAGGGCTTCGGTGATCCGGGCGATGCCGTCGTCGTCGGCATCCACCAACAAAACTTCGGCGTTGTCGTCCATGGAGTGGGCCAAATCCTGCCAGTTTTCCACAGCAGTGGAAATGACCACGAGTTGCCGGGCCTGGCTTTGAGACACGGCATCCGTAGGAGGAAGCAGAGAGTCCGGCGTTTGGTCCGGGTCGCCTGCATCCTGTTTCTGCATGGCGCCAGCGGCCTGGGCCAGGTCTTTGGCTTGCTGGTCAATGTGCGGCGTAGACTGGTCGTGCTGGTCGGCGTCGTGCTGGGCGTCGGAGTTGTCCACATCCGGGGCGTCTCCCAGAACGGAAGCCACGACGGAAGCGGCCGAGGCATCAAAAAGAACGCGTTCCTCCAGGGCGAGGGAACAACGCCAGGGCGCGGTGGGAGTGTCGGGGCGGGTCGTGTCTTTGCGGATCAAACGCCAAAAACGCTGCATGGTCTCCTCCTGGGCACAAAGGTAGGGACATGGCAGGATAGCCGTGTTCATAAAGGTGAAGAAACGTATATCCACAATGGGATAATGTCAAAAAAGGGGAAGGGTTAGAAAAAAATTATTCTGCATGGTCCAACGAATCTTCGGCCTGGGAGCCGTTGATCTGCGGACGATCGCGCAGAGGGGGTGAACATTGTAAAGCGGAGTGAGTGGGGAGGTTGCGCAGAAAAGGTTTGTCTGGCGTGGGGTGTAGAGTGGTTGTTAAAAAAAGTGGGGAAGGTGATGTGAATTTGTTGTGAATGTCGAACAGAATAAAATTCTGTTTATGGAGAAGTTTTGAAGGAACATTCGGAGGAAAGCAACAACGCCCCGCAGGGGCGGGGCGCTGGGGTGTACGATTGCAGGGGGGCGGTGTAAGCCGTTAGTCCAGGTCACGACCATGTTTGTAGTCGTCGCGGCAACCTTCCAGGCAGTCTTCCTTTTCTTTGCCGCGTTTGTCGTAGCAGACGTCGAAGCAGTTGCGGAAATCCTGCATATACGCTTCCTTGGCTTCCTGCGGACTCATGAACTGTTCGCGGCAGTCTTTGATGCAGTCCCGGTCGTTTTCACAGGAATCCACACATTTGCCAATGCCCATGATGGCCTTGGCGTGGCCCGAGGCCGGGAGCAGAAGCAGACAGGTCAGGGCCATTGCCGCGAAGCAGAGGGAAAAAACCGTGCGTTGCATGAGTACTCCGTGTTTGTCAGTGTCGGTATGTGGTTTGGGCCGATTACTGTTCCGCGGGCTGTTGCAAAAAGGCCAGCAACGGCGTTGCCGCGCAAAGCAAGAGTCTTTGCGAGAGCCTGCTGCGCGTCAGCATTGGTTTCCCTGCGTATCCGGCGTCACGTGCTCTTGAACAGCCTGCCATATCGAGTGCTTTGACAGTCGGTCAGGGTGTTTCGGGTTGTGCGTCCGGCGGCAGGGGCTGCATTCCGTCGCGTCCCGGGGAACCGGCGGACGGTCCCTGCACTCCTTGTTCAAGATCCGGCGCAGGCGCTACCAGCACCCAGCCGGAACTGGACCAGAGCTGTTCACGCTCCTGCATGGAACCTCGGTATTCCAGGCGTCCGAGTTCGGTTTCCAGGATCTGCCCACGTGCGCCGGGCATTTCGTTTTCGCCGTACCACAGTCTGCCGTGTTGCCCTTGGCTGCGGGTGCCGGGCTGGAGGATTTGCGTTTCCAGGCGCCATTTGCCCTTGGATTGGACCTGGACCGGTCCCGTGGCATCCATCTGGTCCGCAAAATCTGGACGAACCTGGTCCATCTCGGGCACCTGGATGTCCTCGGTTGGTTTTTGCTCCGGGATTTGCGGCGGTGTTTCGGCCATGTCCGGCTGCTGTACCTCAACGGGTTCGGGCTGCTGTACCGCGACGGGATCCGGCTGCTGTAGCTCAACGGGTTCGGGCTGCTGTATTTCCGCGGGTTCTGGTTGCTGGACATCGGCGTTGCCGGGTTTTTCGGTGACACCCGGGCGGACTTTGGTCACCCCGGGCCGATGCACGGCGCCACCGAGCATGTTGGCGTCCGCTCCTGCCGGGAGGAGCAGGAGGAGGCCCACTGCAAGAGCGGCCAGCCTGGTCAGTGAGCCGACGGAAAAAAAGGGGATACACATGCTGTTGCTCCTTTGTGGGCTGAAACAGCCTGTTCGGGACAAAAGATTGCAAAAGATATAGTGGTTACCGTCCATTCCATATGGCAGTTCGGATGAAAACGCAAGGGACCGCCCTGCTTGGACGGCCTGGTGTTTTGCCTTCTGCATCCAATGTCTGGATACCCAAGACATGCCCCTTGGGTTTTTATCACCAGATGGTCCGGACGGAATGGTTGGTTCCGTCCGGACCAAGGGTACAAAGCAATGCCTCAAAGGTCCGTGTGGGTCCGTTTTTTATCAAGTTCCACCAGGGTAAAGGCCACGGCCCCGCAAAACGCGATCTTGGCCCAGTCCAGCCAGCCGATGGGAGCGCTGGAGAACAGGGTGTTCATGATCGGGGCGTAGGTGTAGGCCAGTTGGAACAGGAGCATGACACCGACGCCGAGGGGTACCCATGGGTTGGTCCGCAGCCCCAGGGCGAACGGAGAACGGCGGAAGGACCGCGCATTGAAGAGATAGAACGCCTCCACCACGATAAACACGTTCACGGCCATGGTCCGGGCCTTTTCCAGGGAAGCACCGCTGCGAAGTTCCCACTCGAACAGGCCGAACGCCGCCACCAGCAGGATGACGCTGACCATGCCGACCCGCTTGAGGATGACCTTGTCCAGAATGGGCCTGTCCGGTCTGCGGGGCGGTCGTTGCATGATGCCCTGTTCCATTGGTTCAAAGGCCAGCATCATGCCCAGGCAGGCCGCGGTGGTCATGTTGATCCAAAGGATCTGCACCGGCAGGATGGGGAGTGTGGCGCCGAACAGGATGGCCGTAAGAATGACCAGTCCCTCGCCCGCATTGGTGGGCAGGGTCCAGGCGATGAATTTCACAAGGTTGGAGAATACGCAGCGGCCTTCCTCCACTGCGGCTTCGATGGTGGCGAAGTTGTCGTCCGTGAGGACCATGTCTGCGGATTCCTTGGCCGTCTCTGTGCCGCTGATACCCATGGCGATGCCGATGTCCGCCTGTTTCAGGGCGGGGGCATCGTTCACGCCGTCGCCGGTCATGGCGCAGATTTCTCCGAGGGCTTGCATGGCCATCACAAGGCGCAGCTTTTGTTCGGGCGAGACTCGGGCGAAGACCGGAATGTCCGCGACACGCTGGATAAGTTGCTTGTCGTTGAGTTCCGCGATCTCCCGACCCGTGAGCACGGGGCAGGCCTGTCCGGGCAGTCCCGGCCCGCCGCACAATCCCAGCTGGGTGCCGATGGCCTGGGCCGTGACAGCGTGGTCCCCGGTGATCATCTTTACGGCCACGCCAGCCTTGTGGCACGCGGCAATGGCTTCCATGACCTCGGCCCGGGGCGGATCAATCATGCCCTGAAGTCCGAGAAAAACGAGACCCGACGACAGTTCGCCGCGGTCCAGGGCTTCCGGGGCGGTTTCCTTGCGGGCCAGGGCCAGCACACGCAGTCCGCGTGCAGCCATGGTGTTCTGCATTTCAAGAATTGCGTCCACGTCCAGTTCCGCGGTGTTGCCGTCCGGTCCCATGGCCGTGTCGCAGCAGTCCAACACACGCTCCACCGCGCCTTTCATGTAGGCAACACCACGCTCGCCCCGGCGATGCAGGGTGACCATGTATTGCAGCTCGGATTCAAAGGGGATTTCATCCGTGCGCGGAGCCGAAACCGTTTCATCGTTTCTGGAGAGTCCGAATTTTTGGGCGGAAACGAGCAGGGCCGCTTCCGTGGGATCGCCTTCGGCCACGAGCCGTCCGCTGTCGGGCCGGAGTTGCGCATCATTGCAGAGCAGGCCGGCCCGCAGGCATTCCGCCAGGGCCGCATTGCCCAGGTCCGCTCCATCCCGGGCGGATACCTCGCCCTCGGGCGCGTACCCCGTGCCGCTGACCGCAAAGGATTGTGATCCCGCGTAGATCGCCTGAACCGTCATTTGATTTTCCGTGAGCGTGCCGGTCTTGTCCGAGCAGATCACCGTGGTGCCGCCCAGGGTTTCCACGGCCGGAAGTTTACGGACAATGGCTTTTCGTCCGGCCATGCGGGAAACACCCAGAGCCAGGATGATGGTCACGGCAGCGGGCAGTCCCTCGGGTATGGCGCCCACGGCCAGGGCCACGGCGGCCATGAACATTTCCGCGGCGGGTTCGTCGCGCAGCAGCCCCAGCAGGAAGGATGCGCCCGCCAGGACAAGAATGGCGATAAGCAGCGTGTGGCTGAAGGAGGTGATCTTGCGGGTCAGCGGTGTTTCCAATTCATCCGCGGAATCCACCATGCCGGAGATGAGGCCGATTTCCGTCCGGTTGCCCGTGGCCACGACAAGTCCCTGCCCCTGGCCGTAGTTCACCAGGGTTCCGGCAAACGCCATGCAGGTTCGTTCGGCCAGCACCGCATCCGTGGGGCAGGCGCCGCTCCGCTTTTCCACGGGAACGGATTCCCCGGTGAGTGTGGATTCGTCCACACGCAGCTCCCGTGCGGATAAAATTCGCAAGTCCGCCGGAACCTTGTCCCCGGATCGAAGCAGGACCACATCGCCGGGAACGAGTTGCGCGGCGTCGATGCGCTGGGTTTCCCCGGCGCGCAGCACCGTGGCTTCCACGCGCATGGATTCGGCCAGGGAGTTGAGCGCCTTTACGGCCTTGGATTCCTGAAAAAAGCCCACCAGCGCGTTGACGATGACCACGCCCAGGATCACTCCCGCGTCCACCCATTCCTGGAGGAACGCGGTGATGATGCCGGCGGCCAGCAGAATGTAGATCAGCGGTTGATGGAATTGCAGCAGAAAGCGTTCCAAAGGCGTTTTGGAGCGCTTGCCGGAAATCTCGTTTCGGCCGAAGTGTTCCAGCCGTTTTTCGACTTCAAAGCGATCCAGCCCTTTTTCCTCATTCACGCTGAACAATTCCGCGGTCTGATCGGATGAAAGGTGGTGCCAATGTTTTTCAAGAAGGGTTTCCATGCTTCCTCCTGTTGGTTCGAGGGGGGCGGATGGTGCCCACGGTACTCCGATGGGAACAGGGGGTATCTAACGGTACGGCACTATAACAAATGTACGAAAAAGATCGACAGGTCAAGATGGGAACGCGGTTAATCAGATAGGAATGTCGGTATGATATAAATTGACATCGGCAAAGAAAAAGGGAAAATAATAGCTGTAATCCCCAGCTGACGGTTTGGCCGAGACCGAAACCGTCGGCGCGCACGGCAAGCCCGCTGCACCCGCAGCGGTCAAATCAGGGAGCTGCATGCCCAACCCTCATACCGATCCACTCATTCGCCGCCTGTGGGACGTGGTCCGCATTTCCGTAAAAATGCTGGCCGTGCTCATGACCCTGGTGATCATCTGGGGCATTTTTGACGTTGTTTGGGTGCTCTACCAACGCATGACCACGCCGCCTTTTTTTCTCCTGAATATCAATGATATCCTGGCAACATTCGGGGCGTTCATGGCCGTGCTCATCGCCATTGAAATATTCGCGAATATTGTCATCTATCTGGAATCGGAAATGATCCATTTAAAGCTGGTCATTTCCACGGCGCTCATGGCGGCGGCGCGAAAGGTCATTGTGCTGGATTTTTCGGTCAACGATTATCAGGAGGTCTTGGCCCTGGGCGCGGTGATCCTGGCCTTGAGCCTGGGGTATGGGCTGGTCTGCCGGACCAGCAAGTCGTCCTTTTCCCCATGGCAGGAAGGCAAACACACCGCGTCGCAGGACAACGACCAGTGCGGTCCGCCTTCCTGACGGGCGGGGTCAGTCTTTATTCAACTTCAGGTTTCCGTATCCGCCCCAGGCCTGTTGCACAACGCCGACAATGACCAGGGCGTCGGGATCAATCTGGGAAACCATGAAACGCAGGTCATTGACTCGCGAACGGCTCACCGTGCAGTACAGCATGGTGCGCGTTTCCCGCGAGTAGCCGCCGGTCACGTCCCACATGGACACGCCGCGCCGCATCTCGTTGACCAGGGCGAACCGGATCTGGTCCGCTTTCTTGGTGATGATCACGGCCGTGCGCAACTGGCTGACGCCTTCCATAATGAAGTCCGAAAAAATGCCGGACAGTACCAGGGTGAACAGGGCGAGCATGGCCATTTCCCAGTTGAAGACCACTCCGCCCACAAAGACCACTGCCAGATCCGTGAACAGATACACCTGGCTCATGGGGTAGCCGGTATAATTGTGGATGATGCGCGCCGGTATGGACGTACCCCCGATGGTGGAGCCGAAGCGGTAGATCAGGCCATTGCCCAGGCCAAAGGTGACGCCCGCATACAGGCTGGCCAGAAACTTGTCATGGGTGATGGGGTACGGCTCCAGCATTCCCGGAAGAATGCCAAGAAACAGTTCCACGAACAGGGAAAAAGCAGCAACGCAGACTACCGTGGCCGCCAGAAAACGCCACCGTCCCAGCTTGAAAAATCCCAATACCAAAAGCGGAACATTGAACAGCCAGATCAACAGACCCTCGGAAATGCCGCTGAATTTATTGACGATGATGGCCAGGCCGCTGACCCCGCCTGCCGTGATGTTGTAGGGTACCTGGAAGAGCACGAATCCCAAGGCGGCCATGGCCGCGCCGAAAAGGATCATGAAGTGCCGCGTGATGAACCGACGCAGTCGCGTTGCCGGGGGCATGTGAAGTTTTTTCTGTACCTTGGCGGCAAGACGGCGACGACGGCTTTCTCTGCTGATCTGCATTCGATATAAATTCCGAGGTTTGCCGCGAGGGGAGGCTCGGGCCGCAGCCCACCCATACGGACGTTCAAAACCCCTTGGCTATCACAGCCCCGGGGTGCTGACAAACATTCCGGATTTGCGGCAAGGTTTCCTGTGCTGCATACATAAAAATGCATCAAAA
Source organism: Paucidesulfovibrio gracilis DSM 16080 (assembly GCF_900167125.1). Classification (NCBI taxonomy): domain Bacteria; kingdom Pseudomonadati; phylum Thermodesulfobacteriota; class Desulfovibrionia; order Desulfovibrionales; family Desulfovibrionaceae; genus Paucidesulfovibrio; species Paucidesulfovibrio gracilis. Next base: position 341,579 of record NZ_FUYC01000001.1, on the reverse strand, counting down.
AAAACCCCGGGACGATCCGTACCGGGGTCAATGACGGAGGGGAAAATCGTCTACCGACCGGCCGATTCCGCCTGTAGCGCTTCGAGGGCCGCAATGCCGATGGCCAGGGCCGCATCCGTATTCTCACTGTGAAACAGGTCACTTTCCTTAGAGAACATGGCCTTCCACAACGTGCTGTGCGGATCCTTGGGCCGGGCGTCCAGCAAACGAAATTCAAAGCCGCGTTGTTCCAGAATGCCTGCCAGCCGCAAGGCTTCATTCACATGCCGGGTGGCCTGGTCGGGCAATTCCTGTCCCAGAACAGCGAACAACGCCGCGTGCAATTCCTCATGGGTGATCATTCGTCGGAGCCTCCGGCAGCACAGGAACACGCCTCGGAAAGACGGGATTCCACATAGCCGAGGTGGCCGTCGTCCCAGGATTCCACGTCGAAACAAAGCGCGTCCTGGCCGAGCAGTCCCTCGGGAACATAATCACCCGCTTCGTCGGGATCGCTGACCATGTCGTTGTAAAAACAAACCGACAGCCAACGGTCGCTGGGGTCGTCGTCGATGATATCGATCATGGCGAAAAGATTCCGGTCCGAGTCGGCCTGCTGCGAATGGGTCGCACGCAAAGAATACGTGATCCCCGGGCGGGCGATCCACTCCAGGCGGATGCCGTCCATGCCTTCGCAATGTTGCTTCAACCGCAGAAAGCAGTCTTTGCAGCGATTGCCGTTGTCGTTCCACTGTGTCACAAATTCGTTGATTTCATTGAATGTTGATTCGGTCATGATGATTCCTTGCCATGCCTGAAGCGTGTTGACGGAAACAGTACGGAAAAACCCTACCGGAATTGTAGAAAAATATATAATAATTTTAAAGAATTAAAAAGTCAAACCAGGGTCGAGCAAGAGGGCATGGCGTTGAAGAAATGAAAGGCATGCCTTCGGCGACCAGGAGGCCCGCGGCCCCCTGGACCCCCGTTTACCGGTCTCGCGCTGCGCGCGGCCGGGGGCGTGGGGTGAAAGGGCGTCGGAGGAGTGGCAAGGCGGAGCAATGCGGCGGCGTGATCTCATGTTGCCGCGATTTCCGGGATGGCTTCGCCCTCCCGAAACTCGCGGCAACGGTGCGCCCCCAAAAGCAAAGGAACGGCTTCGGCCGTTCCTTTGCTTTTGGGGAGGGGGAGGAAATAAAAATCAGGTAAACAAACGATACCCGCGACAGGCCGCAGGCCTGGAGCTAATGAAAGTCTTTGGAAGGGGGGTCCAGGGGGGAGAACCTTTCTCCAGAAAGGTTTCCCCTCTGGTCGCCGAAGGCTATGCCCTTCTATGCTATTTCCCGCAGCATTTTTTGTACTTTTTGCCGGACCCGCAGGGGCAGGGTTCATTTCGGCCCACTTTGGGGGTGGCCCGGCGCTGGGGTTCGCCGCGTACTTCACCGTCCACGTAGAGCCACTGTCCCTCCTGTTTGCGGAAGGAGCCGAGTTCCCGGTGTGCCTGGCGCACGCCGGACTGGGAGTACCGAGCGACAAAATCCACTATGCCGGTCTCGTCGTCGGGTCCGCCGTCTTCGGTATGCAGGATATCCAGGCCGTCCCACTGGGCGGTTTCGGACCACTTGCGTGCGGCTTCGATGTCGAATTCGTCTCGTTCTTCAGGCAGAAGTGTATCGCGCAGATATTCCAGGTTTTTGATTGCATAGGCCGTGTAGCGCGAGCGCATCAGGGCTTCGGCGGTGGGCGCGTGTTCCCGGCCCTGGATGTAGGGTTCACAGCATTGGTCGATGGTCTTGCCGGACCCGCAGGGGCAGTTATTCATGGTCGGTTTCCTCCGTAGCCTTGCGGCAGGTGTTATTCTGAGCGGTTTGTAGCCGATAATGGTGGGAAAGAAAAGTGTGTGCGTGGGGCCGTGGGTGGGGCTTATCTTTCGGTGAGGGATTTGGTAGGCTTTTGGAATGTTATACATCGCAGAAGACGTATCCATTCCGCTAAAGGAAATTCGGATTCGGGCGGTACGTTCGTCCGGTCCGGGCGGGCAGCATGTGAACACGGCGTCCACCAAGGCGGTGTTGCGCTTCAATCTCGGTCGTTCACGGCGGCTAACCCAATTGCAAAAGATGCTTTTGCGCGGCAAGTTGCGCCGCAGGATCGGCAAGGACGGCGTGTTGACGCTGGCGTGCCAGACGCATCGGAGTTTTGAGCGCAACCGGGAGGAGGTTTTGCGACGTTTTGCGGACCTGCTGGCCGAGGCGCTGGCTCCGGTGATGGAGCGTGTGCGCTCCGGGGTTCCGGCCGGGGAGCGGCGTCGCCGTTTGGAATCGAAAAAGCGCCGGGCTTCGGTGAAGCGCTGCCGCGGGCCGGTGCGCCGGGAGGATTGGTAACGTGCTCCGGGTGAACATCGACAAGATCGCGAAAAAATATTCGGAGCTTGGGGATGAGGAGCTGTTGGAGCTGGGGCGCGGCGGTCAATTGACGCCTGAAGCTCGGCTGGCGCTCAAAACAGAGCTGCTCAAGCGCGGGCATAAGGAGCTGGGCTGGATCGACGAAGCCCGGGCTGCTGCGACGAGTGCGGGCCGATACGCGCTGGGCGGCTGGCTTTGGGGACTTTTTGCCTTTGTGGGCGGCGTGTATCCCGCCTTGTCCGCCTGGATAGCCCTGGGAGCGTGGAATGCGCTAGAGCCGTCCCTGACCGGGGCGGGCGTGGGGCATCCCCCGTTGGTCACCATTCTGCTCTGGCTCACCTTGTTTACGGGGGCGGCCGTGTTTGTTCTGGGTCCGCTGTCCGTCGTGTTGTTTCGGCGGGAGGATCCGCGCGCTCCGGCCTTGACCCGCGGAGTGTTGTATCTGGTGCTATTGAGCGCGTTGACCCAATTGTTGACGTTGGGTCCAACTCTTGGTGTGGCGCATGCCCGGCGTTTTCTGGAGGCGGCGGGCTGGTTTTATTCCGTGCATGCGGTTTTGGCGGGATTTTGGTTGTTGTACCTCAACCATTCGCGGCGCGTTCGCCGTGCATTGTATAGGGATGAAGCATGAGCAAGCAATTTGATTTGTCCGTCATGGACGGCATGGACCGGCGCGAGGTGCGTGAATACGTATCATCCTTGCTCTGGCAGTTGCGGCTTTGCGACGGCTTTTGGTTCCTGAATGTGGAAAAGCGCCATGGCCGGGCCGAGGCCGAGGCGGTCAACGGTCTGGTTTGGGATAAGATGGGCGACTTGGCGGCCCGGGACGTGCTGGAGCGGTTCGGGCCATTTGCGGACACGCCGTGCGGGTTTTGGAAGGCGTATGAATATTTGCCCTGGATACCCACTGTGGAGTGCGCGGTGGAGCATGACGCGCCCGACGCCGAGGGCGTGATCCGGGGCATCACAGTGACGGTCCGCCGCTGCCCGGCCCAGGCCGGACGGGAAAAGCATGGCCTGGAGCCGTATGAATGCCGGGAGATGCACGAGACCGAATTCCGCCGGTTTGCCGCGCGCGTGTCCCCGTCCGTGCAGGTGGAATGCGTCCAGGCACCGCCGGATCCCACCCCACCGGAGTATGATTGTCGGTGGCGGTTTGTCCTGCCCGTTGGAGCGGGCGGCGATCGATAGCCTTCCGTCAGCCCCAGGGCCAGACAGGAGCCAGGGCGCGCAAGCTCGGTTCCACGCCGGTTTGGTAGGGGACTTCGAGCGTGACCACGGGCGGGGTGTGCACCGGCCCGGTCTCGGCGAGAGTGCCGAGTACCTGATGAAATTCGATGCTTCCCTGCCCCACGGCCAGATGTTCGTCAGCACCGCCGTGATTGTCGTGCAAGTGCAGTTGCTCCAACCGGGAACCGAGAATTTTTGCCCAGCGGGAGATAGGCTCCCGGCCGAAAACGTGCCAGTGTCCCACATCCAGGCACCAGCCCGCCAGTCCGTCCAGTTTTTCCAATAGGGGAGCGAGCTGTTCCGGCCTAGTGTGGCAGATGTTTTCCAGCACCACACGTGTTCCCTGGTCCTGGGCCTGCTGTGCCGTGGTTTGCAGCAGGGGCAGGGCGCGTTCGTTCCACCGTTCATATTCCGCGCTGGACTGAAACCGTGGCTGACCGCCATGCACCACCACGGTGACCGGGGCAAGTTCGCGGCAAAGCAGCAAGGTTCTGTCCAGGCTCTGGCGGGTCCAGGCCATTCGGTCCGCGTCCAGCGCGCCGAAGTCCAGTCCGTTGAAGGGCGCGTGCACCGTGCAACGCAGGTTCGCGTTGCGTAGTGTCTGGGCCAGGGGGACCATTTGCTCCGTTCCCATCCGGTTGACCTGGTCCGCCTCAAAGCAAATCTCGGGTTGCAGCCCGTGCTCCACGAAATATTCCAGCCCACCGGCCAGCAAACTGGCAAAAGGCAGCTTTACAAAGAGCCGATCCTCTTGGGGACCGGTCAGGATCTTTTGTGATGTTTGGTCCGTCATATCGGTACGGTAGACCAGCCGGCGGTTCGGGGCAAGGTCGCGTGGGGCATGATTGTCTTCCGTCTACATGGGAAATTATAATTTATAGAGCATAAATATATGCTATCCGAAAAGAGCGAATGTGCAACGTTCAACACGGAGGCGGTATGCGCAAGGTTTGTATCGGGGTCGCCATGGCGGCCGTGACGCTGCTTTTGGCGGTGTCCAGCGGGCTGGCCTACAAGGTGCCGGACGAGATCGTGATCAAACGGCCCAAGGGAAACACACCGCTGTCGGCGTGGGTCACGGAAGTGAAGTTTCCGCACGGCATGCATGCGGTGAAGAATGCGTGTGAGAGCTGTCACCATAAGGAATCCGACAAAACACTGGGGGAGTTCGTGCCGTGCAGTCAGTGTCATAAGAGTGATGATCCGGATGACCCGACCGGATTTTTCCGCGCCTGGCACACCGAGGCCGCGCCCAGTTGCCTGGGGTGCCACACCACGCGCCGCACCCAGGGGAAGGATAACCCGGTGGGCTGCACCACGGCCTGCCACAAGCCGTGATAACCGCCAAAGGAGAAAGCTATGCAGGACATTTCGCGTTTTGAACAGATGCGGCTCCTTGGCGAAGGCAGAGGAACGAGTCGCAGAGAATTCATGCAATATTGCAGTGCGCTTGCCGTGCTCATGGGTATGGGACCGGCTTTTGCGCCCCAGGTGGCCCATGCCCTGACCAAGAAGAAACGCCCCTCCGTGATATATCTGCATTGCGCGGAATGCACAGGCTGCACCGAGGCGCTGCTGCGCAACGTGGGACCGTTCTTCGATGAATTGATCATGGAGACCATTTCCCTGGACTATTGCGAAACCGTCATGGCCGCGGCAGGCGATGCCTCCCATGATGCCCTGCTCAAGGCCATGAATAATCCCGAAGGATACATCTGCGTCATTGAGGGAGGCATTCCCACCAAACACGGTGGCGAGTTCGGCAAGGTGGGCGGGCAGACCATGCTCCAACTTTGCTCGGAAGTGGCGTCCAAGGCCATGGCAACCATTGCCATGGGTTCGTGCGCGTCGTTCGGCGGCGTGCAGGCGGCAGCGCCCAATCCGTCGGGTGCCAAGGGTACCAACGAAGCCCTGGCCCATGTGGGCGTCAAGGCCATCAATATTGCAGGATGCCCGCCCAACCCGGCCAACTTCGTGGGAACTGTGGTCCACCTGCTCACCAAGGGCATGCCCAAGCTGGACCAGTGGAGCCGTCCGCTGATGTTCTTTGCCCAGACCGTGCACGACAAGTGTCCACGGCAAAAGCATTTCAACAAAGGCGAGTTCGCCCCCAGCTTTACGAGCAAGGAGGCCAAGCAGGGTTGGTGCCTCTATAAACTGGGCTGCAAGGGACCGTATACATATAATAACTGCCCTACGCAGCTGTTCAATCAGGTCACGTGGCCTGTGCAATCCGGTTCACCCTGCATCGGGTGCAGCGAGCCGGGCTTCTGGGACCAGTATTCGCCATTCTTCTCGGCCATTGAAGACGGGCCGGACGAAAAATAACGCGCGCCAACCGGAACAAGGAGAGGCCAGAACATGCAGAAGCACGCGAAAGCCAACGGCAACCGGCTGATCATCGACCCGGTGACGCGCCTTGAGGGACATCTCAAGGTGGAGGTGGAGATAGAGAACGACCGGGTGAAAAACGCCTGGTCCAGTACCCAGCTCTTCCGGGGTATCGAAATGATCCTCAAAGGACGTCCCCCCGAGGATGCGCCTTTATTCACCCAGCGGGCCTGCGGGGTCTGTACCAACACCCACGCCCTGACAAGTATTCGAGCCATTGAGGACGCCCTGGGCGTGACGCCGCCCCCGGCCGCGCAATTGATGCGTAATCTGATCCTCTCGGCCCTGCTGGTCCACGACCACCTTGTGCATTATTACCATTTGCACGGGCTGGACTGGATCGACATGGCTTCAGCCATTGAGGCGGATGCAGCCGCTGCCGCCAAAATCGTCGGGGAAACCAGCGGCCGCGAGGCCGATCCCGGCGAATTGTACATCGTGCAAAAGCGGCTTAAGGACTTCGTGGCCTCGGGCCAGCTCGGATTCCTGGAAAACGCCTACTTCTTGGGCGGCAATCCCGCCTACCGGTGTTCGCCCGAGGAAAATTTGATCCTTTCGGCCCACTACATCGAAGGGCTTCGTATTCAGCTCAAATTGGCCCGGGCCATGGCCATCTTTGCGGGCAAGAATCCCCATGCCCAGACCATGATCGTAGGCGGCATGACCTGCTACAACGCCATGAACACCGACGCCGTGGCGCACTTCCGCACGTTGTGGGAAGAAACGCTGGAATTTGTGGAAAATGCCATGATGCCGGACATCACTCTCATGGCTAGACGTTTCCCCGAAGCATCCAATTATGGGCGAACTTCCAACTTCTTCGATTTTTCGGATTTTTACGACACGGACGGGAACAATCCCTATTTCCGTTCCGGTGTGCTCTGGCAAAACGATTTCGGCAAGACCGAGAAGTTGGAGGTGGACAAGATCGAAGAACACGTGGCCCGGAGTTGGTACGTGGGCGACGATGCCCGCAAGCCCTATGACGGCGTCACTGACCCGAAATACACCAGCTATACGGATGAGGACAAATACTCCTGGTCCAAGGCGCCCCGGTACAAGGGCGAACCCATGGAAACCGGACCCCTGGCGCGACGGGCCATTGCCTATGCGCGAGGCGAGGAAGAAACCAAAAAGCTGTTGGATCAGGTCTTTGCAGCAGCCGGACTGAAACCAAAACAGCTTTTCTCCACCATGGGGCGGACCATCAGCCGTGTGGTGGAAACCACCATGCTGACCCGGCGCATGAAGGGCTGGATCGACGAACTGGACGAGCGAGCCAAAGCGGGCGACGACGAGCTTTGCGTGGACTGGAAGATGAAGGATTCCGCCAAAGGGGTGGGATACTGCTGTGTGACGCGTGGCGGGCTTTCGCATTGGATCCGCATAGAGGACAAGAAGATCGGCAACTTTCAGATGGTGGTGCCGTCCACCTGGAACTTCGGTCCCCGCTGCAAGGAAGGCAAGATCGGTCCGTGCGAGGAATCCCTGATCGGCTGTCCGGTCCCTGACCCGGAACGGCCCGTGGAGATTCTGCGGACCGTGCATTCCTTTGATCCGTGTATTGCCTGCTCTGTGCATCTCGTGGATGCGCGAGGCAAAAAGATTCAATCTGTTCGCGCACTTTAGCGCGAGAGTCCTTTGTCCCGGCGGCCCGTCAGCTCCCTCCTCGGGCGGGCCGCCTCACTTTCTTCTTTTCCCCGAGCTATTTCGCCACATCCAACCGGCGTTTGGTGGCGTATAAAAAGCGGAGGAATTCATATTCAAAGGGTGTCCCGGCCGTGTGGTAGCGAAAAGGGATGCGGGCGCGTTTGTCCACGCCGCGAATCAAAGTATTGGCCTGCCGCACGGGATTGCGGTGCTCCACATCCAGCATGTCGTACACGGCTTCCATCTCATAGTATGTGATGACCATGTCCACGCCCGATCCCAGAGTGTCGCGCAGATTGGACGGACCCAGCACGGGCAGGACCAGGTATGGACCCTGGTCGACACCCCAGACGCCCAGGGTCTGGCCGAAATCTTCTTCCTGGCGATCCAGCCCCGCGCCCGTGGCCGTATCCACCAACCCGGCCATGCCCAGGGTGGAGTTGAGCACGAACCGCAGCAGGGTGGTGCCGCTTTTGCCTAGGTCGCCTTGCAGCAGGCAGTTGGCCAGGGTGGGAATCTCATTGAGATTGTCGATGATGTTGCTCACGCCCGTGCGTAGGGGCGCGGGCAGCACTTTTTGATAGACGTCCACCGCAGGGAGCAGCACGTAGCGGTCGATCTCCGCGTTCAGGGCGTACATGGTCCTGTTGAACCCTTCCATGGGGTCGGACACGTACAAAGGGGAGTCGGTGGAAAGCGGGGCATCCGAAGCCGGGGCATGAGAGACCGGAGTGCGAAATGCCCCGGGTTGCAGTCCGTTGTTTGGCTTTGGAACGTTTGTCGTGGCGCAGCCCGACAGACCGAAAACAAGAACGGCCAGGATCAGCATGGTGTGCAGGAGCGGGGTGCATCGGCGGGCAATGCTGGTCATGCGTCACCCCCTGCATCAGGTTTTCTCTGGAACGTTGCGGCCTGGTCGGACAGGTCAAGCTGCTCCAGAATGCGTGCGGCAAAGGGTGGATGCTGAAAACTGCCGCAGTGTCCTCCATGCGGAAAAAGATGGATGCGCGGTCCAAAGGTCTGAAGCAGGAAGTCGCGTTCAGCAGTGTTCAGAATGGGGTCGTCCATGGTGCCGAGTACGGCCACGTTGTCGGCCTGGCCCAGGTAGCGGGCAATGCTCTTGAGGCTGCATTCGTGCAGAACACTGGTCCGGGTGGCCGAGGGATCGCGGTATTGGATGTACGGCAAGAGGAATTCCTCGAAATATTGCTCAAAAGTGATCCTGCTGGTCACGTCGAAATACGGCAGCAAGGGCGTGGTGCGCGTCAGTTGCGTTTCCGGGCGAACCACATATCCGGCCCGCAGGCAGACATCCGAGCTGAAGACCATGGAGGCGCAGGTCATGCGAAAGCTTGTGGCAATGAGCGTGCGCAGGTCCGTGTCTGAAAGATCCAGGCTCTGGAAAAACGCGATGATTTGCTCGCCGCTGAGACTGCCCAGGTCGTTGGCTTTATAGAACCGGGTGAACTCGCGGATAAAGGTTCCCAGAATTTTTTCCGCCTTTTCCATCCCTTCCTCTCCGCCGCCGAGCCAGGAGTCGAAAGTCAGGGCTGAATTGAACAGGTCCACCGGCGGATTGAGCACCAATACCCTGTGGAATTGAAATTCTTTGGCCCTGGCGTCGCGTTCCGCGAGAAAGGCGCTGTGCAGTCCGCCAAGGCTGTACCCGGCCAGACGAATGTCCGTGACCTCGCGTTCATCTTGGATCTGGTCGCGGATCACGCGCATGACCCGCCAGAGGTCGTCCACGTCCCAGGGAACATAGCCGGTGATGGCGTGCTGGGCCATGCTCACGATGAATTGAAATTGGGTGGGGGAGCTGAGGCAAACCGTGTGGCAGCCCGCTCCATGCAGGAGCTGCTGCAAAAATTGCATTTTGGATTCGTCGTACCGTCCCCCGGTCCCGGCGATGAGAAAAACCAGGGGCGCGGGACCGTCCTGCAGGGTGACGGAATACTGCATGGCAGCGTTGTAATGGAACACGTCCGGCACGAGGCGGTCCTGGATTTCCAGGGAGCGGATTCGAGGCTCGACACGGCTGGGAAGCGCGACCCGGTGTTCTGGCGGGGTGCCGAGTATGGTCGCTTCGTAGGGATTGGTGAAAGGAAACGGGTCATCTCTGTCGGCCCCCTGGCGCAAGGGGGCGGAAAACGCCGGGATGGTCCCCCATGCAGCTAGCAGCGTGAGCAGGAAAAACAGGCTGAAAAAAAAGACGATTCTTCGCATCGCATTCCTTTGCGGTTCAAGTCGTTGGCAGTCTCCCACTTGCGCCGCTGCTACCTGATTTCCAGGTGGAGCACAAGATGCTGCCGCCCTTGAACGAATGGCATCGCATACAGGCGGAAAGCCTTTTACGTATATTTCGTTCGGCAAAGACAGTTTTTAGTATACGGTTTCTTGGGGTTACCGTTATTCTTGAAAAGTATAAACTCCGTTCTCACCATCGGTTGCACCAATTAAAATTCCGTGTCCTGGTTGACGCAAAAAAGTGACGGCGCTAATTATCTCATGATTTTGAAATTCATTTTCAAGAGAGGCCGCCATGGAGTATGCTGTTGAAGTGGAGCACCTGCGCCACAGGTATGGAAAACATCGCGTGTACGAGGACTTGAACTTTCGGATCCCCGTTGGAAAAGTGTTTGGTTTGTTGGGCAAAAATGGGGTGGGGAAAACCACGCTCATCAAAATTCTGATGGGGTTTTTGCGGCCCACCGGCGGCTGTTGCCGTATCTTGGGCGATCCATCCTATGCCTTGTCCCCGGAAACCCGTCGGAGGGTGGGGCTGCTGTTTGAAGGCCACATGGCCTACGAGTTCATGACCATTGCAAGCGTGGAGCGTTTTTTTGCACCGTTTTATCCCCAGTGGAAGCGGGAATATTATTACAGCCTGACCGACAAATTGAGGCTGCCCCATTCGCACCGAATCGCCAATATGTCCGAGGGGCAACGCTCCCAGGTTGTGCTTGGCCTGATCATGGCCCAGCAGCCGGATCTGATGATTCTGGACGATTACACCATGGGATTGGACGCCGGGTATCGCCGCCTGTTTTTGGAGCATCTGGCCGAGTACCTGCGGGAAACGCAATGCACGGTGCTGGTGACCTCCCACATCGTGCAGGATCTGGAGATGTTCATGGACGAGGTCATTTTTCTGGAGCGGGGCGGAATGGCCACGCAAATTTCAAAAAAGCGTTTTTTGGAAGGATTTCGGCTCTATCGTATGCCATGCCCGGAAAATGGACCCCGCCTTTGCCGCAATGACGTGATCAAGAACGTGGAACAGAGCGGTGACATGTTGGAATTGTACTCATTCGCGGATGTCGGGGAAGTGGCTGGCCGGTTGCGGAGCGAGGGGATTCCCTGCTCGGCTCTGGAACAGATTCCCATGACCTTTGAGGAAGCGTTCATCGGATTCACCGGAAAATACTAATGTGTATGGCGAACCGGCTGAATCTGCCGGGGCTGTCGTCATGAGGACCATATCGTGTTTCGTTCACTCCTTTTGAAGGAATATTCGAAGTTGCGGGCCATGGGCTGCCTGGCGTTGGCGGTTCATCTTGCCGTGCTCGGATACATTTACCTGAGTATGCGGCGGTTGTTTCTGTTGGATCATGCGGAAGTGGTCTGGTATCGCGTCATTCATTTGGGGACCATATATTATGAGCCATTGCAATTGTTGCCGCTGTTGACGGGCGTGTTGCTGGCCGTGGCCCAGTTCCTGCCGGAAATGCGCGGGCAGCGGTTCCGCATTTCCCTGCACCTGCCCGTGCCGCCGCATGTGGTGGTGCTTGGGCATCTGGCCGTGGGCTTGGGAATTGTACTGACCCTGTTGCTGCTTGACGTGGGCGTACTGGCGGTCATGACCCTGGAGCGTTTTCCCGTGGAAGTGGCTTGGCGCGCAGTCTGGACTGTGCTGCCTTGGGCCTTGGCAGGTTTGGCCGGATATCTCGGCACGGCGTTGGTTCTCCTGGAACCGGTCTGGCGGCTGCGGGCGGTGAACCTGCTTGTGGGGTTCGGTGTGGTGGGGCTGCTGCTGCATCGGGCCGCACCCGGGGCGTATGCGCCTTCCCTGGCTTGGAGTGCATTGCTCGTGGCGTTGCTCGTTCCGTCCATCCTGTACCCCGCGTATCGTTTTCGTTTAAGGAGAGCCTAGCATGGTGCGCTTGTCCCGATATTCACTGATTGCGGCAGCTGTGGTGTTGTTGGCCGTTTATGTACCCAAGGTCGTGACCATGGCCTTTGGCGAAAGGGAACCCAAGACGCATCTGTTCTACAGCCCGGTGAGCGAAAAATTTGTGTGGCGGGAAAAATTGCGCCATCCCGAGGGCAACGGCAAGGAAGCGTTGCACCATGCCCAATTCGTGCGCATGGATCAGGATGGAAAACGATTCACCCGCGAGGAATTTGAGCAACTCTTGCCCTTTATCTACTATAAGAACATGGACATTTGGGGATTGCTTCCGCTGCATCTCAAGGGGCAGGTGTTTGGCAAGCAGACTATCCGCCGGGAACGGCAGGTCATGGAACTCACGCCGCGCCAGGTACCTGGCAACGCGCCGGGCGAAATGATCTGGCCGCTGCTGGAATCCGTTCCAGGTCGCGCCCGATTGGTTTTTCCCGAGGACCGATTTCGGATCAATGCGCGGATGGAATTCATCAATGCGGATGATAACCGCGTGGACGAGGCGTTGAGCAGGAGATTCACCACGGCGTTGTCCGAGGCTGGGTTCACTTTTCCTGCGAAGCTGGTGGCGGGCAGACCCACTATACTCAAGCCGTTCGATGCGGGCGTGTTTCTTGTGGACGCCGAGGATGCGGTGTTTCATCTGCGCCGTGTGGAAGGCGTTCCGCATGTGGTACGCACGCCCATTGCCCCGGAACTGGGGGTCCGGGCCATCAAGGTTTCGGAAAATGCCCGGCGCGAGTATCTTGGGTTGGTGTTGACCCGTGATGATCGGCTCTGGCTGCTTGGGTACGACGATTATGCCATGATTCCCCTTCCTCTGGAGGGCTACGATCCGGAACGGATGGATTTCAAACTGCTGGTCAATCCTTTGTACCGCACGGCCGTGTATTCCGACGAAACAACCATTCAAGCCGTGGTGATGGATCGGGAGCACCAGGTGCTGGCCCGGTATCAGCATACCATGTCGCGGGCCGAACCCACGCTGGCGAATACGCTGCTCCAGAGCGCCACGCCTTTTGGTATTGCTTTTGATACGCTTGAAGATGGATTCCTCCGGTTTTCTCCTGATTGGCACTGGCAAGCCGGACTGTCGGGTACGGGCGTGGCTTTGGCTCTTTTCATGCTCAGCCTGCTGGTGCGACGCCGCCCGTTTTGTTCTGCGATTTGGGACGCTGCGGTGATCCTTGGTACCGGGATCTATGGCCTGTTGGCGGTGTTGCTGATCCCGGACGAATCCTGCTGAATCCGCGTCAGCGGATGCCGCGTGCATCCGTATTCTATTGCATCCTGGTGTCGTGAACTTTTCCAGCGCCGTTTCGCATCATGCGGGGCGGCGCTTTCCTGTTGGGCATGAAGAGCGTCCCTATGGCCCGGTTTTTCTACAAGATCAGCCGCGAAGGAGCAAAATCCGTGGTTTTACACGCGGCCAAGTCGTGATATGCAGACGGACACGCTGCATGGCAGGCTGTGGGCAGTGCTCGTCCCGCGTTGTCGGGCCGGAGCTGAACAGGCTTCCTGCAGGCGTTGGCCTGGGCGACGTTTCCGGACGCTGCTGGCCACTAAAGCGGCGGACGTTTTGATCGGCCGTTGGGAAGTCCTTTTGTCAGAATTTACGTAACCCGGTGATTCACGCCCACGAGCTGCGACATGCCCACGATACTCACCGTTGCCGAACTGACCAGAGCGGTCAAGGACGTACTGGAAACCGAGTTCCCGTTTGTCTGGGTCCGGGGGCAGGTGGGCAATGTGTCTCGTCCGGCCAGCGGCCATATCTATTTTACCCTTACCGACGGTGAAAGCGCCCTGAGCGTGGTTTGGTTCAAATCCGCGCAATGGCGGCGCGAGGAAGGCGGAGCCGTGGTCAATCCCGCCACAGGGGAGATCCTGGAACCGGACGACACGTCCGGGGAATCCGCGTCCGGGCATGTGCCGGACATCGAAGAGGGGCGGGAATTGCTCTGTGCCGGACGGTTGAACGTCTATGAACGCCGTGGCGTGTACCAGCTTGTGGCGGAACTGGTGCAACAGGAGGGCGTGGGCGACCTGCATCTGGCCTTTGAAGCGCTCAAACGCGATTTGGCCCAGCGGGGCTGGTTTGATGCGGAGCGGAAAAAACCATTGCCCTCCCATCCCTGGCGCGTGGCGCTGGTGACCTCTCCCCGGGGGGCGGCGGTACGGGATTTTTTGCGGCTGGCCGAGGAGCGGGGATGGGGGATGCAGATCCGGCTGTATCCCGCTTTGGTACAGGGGGATCGCGCTCCCAAGGCCATTGCCGAGGCTCTGGCCCGGGCGGATGACGATGCATGGGCCGAAGTCGTGGCTCTGGTGCGCGGCGGCGGCTCCCTGGAGGATTTGTGGGCGTTTAATTCCGAGGAAGTGGCCCGGGCCATGGTGCAATCGCGTATCCCCGTGGTCACGGGTGTGGGACATGAGCCTGATGTGACCATTGCGGACTATGTGGCGGACCGCCGTGCCGCCACGCCGAGTCATGCCGCGCAGTTGCTTTGGCCCCGGCGTACGAGTCTGATGCAGCAGGTGGATGACCTGCAATTGCGGCTGGAAAACGCCTTTGCCCGCAGCATGCACGTTCAGTCGGATCGGTTGCATACGTTGCGTCGCTCGTTGCACCGCGCTTCGCCCGGGGAGCGGCTGGATCGGCTTTCCCAGGGGTTTACGCAGGGGGAGCGGCGGCTGGAGCGGAATCGGGAACAATTTTTTCAGCGGCATGGCGAGCGGCTAAGTCGATTGGGTCAGCGGCTGGGGCGTGGGTTCGGAGTGGAGCGCATACGCACAGAGCACACGGAACTGCGACACGCCGTGGACCGGCTGCACCGGGCCGCCGCAGCGCATCTGGACCGGGCGGCTCACGTGCTGGAGTTGCGCCGTTCCCGTTTGAGCGGCCTGGATCCGGCCTTGCCGCTGGAGCGAGGCTATAGTCTGGTACGCCGGGTGGACACGAATACTTTTCTGCGTTCCATTGAGGACGCGGTCCCGGGCCTGGAGTTGGCGATCCAGGTTCGGGACGGCATTGTTCCTGCCAGGGTGAGCGGTCGGGCGGAGTCCTTTGTTCCGTCGTCGCCTGCCAAAGGCGGGGATCACGAAGCGTAGGCCGTTGCTGCGCGTGCGCCCTTTGCTTCGGCAGGGGCGAACTATTGCAAAGGAACCATGTGGCCGGAATCAAGCACGGATGTTTCGTGTTGCTCCGCGGCCGAGGCGGGAACACGACGCCGTTTCCCTCGGCCCTGTCTCATGAGGTGGCGGAATCCCGAGCCGTCGAATACGATAGCGTGTCGCCGTATGGTGACCACAAGGAGAAATACACAGTGCGCTTTTGGAACCTGACTTTGTTGGCCGTCATGTTGTTTTCCTCTCTGTTGCTCACTCCCGGCGCCAGCCTGGGCCAAGAGGCGGCTCCCGCATCTTCCGCGCAGGAGGCGGTTGCGGACCAATCCGAGAACCAGCAGGTTTCGGAAGGGGAAGAGATTTTTGTCTTGGCCCATCCCGCGGCTGTTTCTCTGGGCCAGCCTTTTGTGGCTCGTCTGACGTCCAGCCGTCCTCTTGAGGACGTGCGTGTATCCTGGATGGATAAGGATGTGCGTCCCTCCGTGGGGGACTGGAACGGAAAATATGTGGCCCTGGCGCTGCTGGGAACGGACGTGCTCTACAACAAACCCGGCGTTCACTATCTTCGTGTTTCGGCCCTGGTGGACGGCGAACTGCGCACCTTTAACCATCCTGTGGCCGTGCAGAAAAAACAGTATCCGGAACAGCGCCTGACCCTGGAGCAAAAAATGGTCACGGCCCCGCCCAAGCAGAGCGAGCGCGTCGCCCGGGACCGCAAGGCCGTGCGCGCGGCACTCTCCACTATTTCTCCGGAACGCAAATGGACCTTGCCCCTGCTTCGCCCGGTTTCCGGTAAGGTCACGAGTTTGTACGGCTATCGTCGCATCCTCAACGGACAGCCCAAGAATCCGCATCGCGGGCTGGATATGCGCGCCGCCGTGGGAACGCCGGTCAAAGCTTGTGAAAAAGGCGTGGTCATCCTGTCGGACGATCACTACTATGCCGGGAACAGCGTGTATGTGGACCACGGCAACGGAGTGATCTCCATGTATTTCCATCTTTCCGAACGCAAGGTCGAGGCGGGGCAGTCCGTGGAGCGCGGGGATGTCATCGGTCTTGCCGGGGCCACGGGCCGGGCCACGGGACCGCACCTGCATTTTGGCGTGGCCGTGCAGGGACGCATGGTGGATCCCCAGACCCTGGTGACGTCGGACGTGGATGACCTGCTCCGGCCGGACGTGGAGTAACCCGAGAAGCCGTCCCTGGGGGCCAAGATTTTCCGATTATCCAAAGGAATGACCTATGGGCAACCCGACATACGAAGATAAATTAGCCAGGCTCACCGCTGTGGTGGAAGAGCTGGAGTCCGGGGATGTTCCCCTGGAACGCGGCGTGGAATTGTATAAGGAAGGACTGACCCTGGCCCGGGATTGCTCCCGGCGCCTGCAGGAGGCCCAAAACGAAGTGACCCGGATGGGCCGGGATCTGGCGGCATTTGATCCCGACGAACTGGGCGGAGAGGACGAATGAGCATCAAGACGAAACTCAAGGAACGTTCTGCCAGGGTTGAAGACTACCTGCGCGATTGTCTGGAAGGCAAAGGATTTCCCAAACGGCTGCGTCAGGCCATGGAATACAGCCTGCTGGCCGGAGGAAAACGCCTGCGCCCCGTGCTGCTGCTTTCATTCAATAAACTCCTGGATGGGGATACCGACGCGGCGTTGCCTTTTGCCGCCAGTCTGGAAATGATCCATACCTATTCCTTGATTCATGACGACCTGCCGGCCATGGATGATGATGATTTGCGGCGCGGTCGGCCCTCCAATCACAAACAGTTTGACGAGGCCACAGCCATTCTCGCCGGGGATGGACTGCTCACCGAGGCGTTCGGGTTTATGCTCGATTCCGCCTTGGAGCGCGGACTGCCTGCCGGGGTGGTTATCCAGGCCATGCGCATGATGGTTCGGTCCGCGGGCTGCGCCGGCATGGTGGGGGGGCAGATGGCGGATATGGAAATGACCGGGCGCGAAGATGTGAACCTGGATCAATTGCGCGCCATGCATGCCATGAAAACCGGAGCATTGCTTACGGCGTCCTGTTCCTGCGGGGCCATCCTGGCCGGAGCAGACCTGGACGACCTTCGCCGGGCCACGGCATACGGCAAGGAAGTGGGGGTGGCCTTCCAGATCGTGGACGATATCCTCGACGTTACGGGCGATGAAGCCAGCCTGGGCAAGCCCGTGGGCAGCGATGAGGCTCAGGGAAAGGTCACGTACCCCAGTCTTGTAGGATTGGAGCAAAGCCGGACCATGGCCGAAGAGCACATCGCCGAAGCCGTTCGCCAGCTGGATGTCTATTCCGGGCCGGAGCGTGAATTTTTGGAAGGACTGGCCCGTTATATCGTGGACCGTGTGCAGTAGCCGTTATTGCTCCGGCCCGTCGGGATGACGCGGCTCTTTCCGCCGAAGTCAGTACAAATCAGGATATCGAAGGCAGCGCACAAGCCGCCGTGGGAGTTGTATGAATATACCGCAAGAACTGGAACTTCTGCCGAAGATCAAAGGACCGGCAGATGTCCGGGCCTGTTCCGTCAAGGAACTGGAAACCATGGCCGCGGAGATCCGGCAGGTGATTATTTCCCAGGTTTCCCAAACCGGGGGGCATCTGGCGCCCAACCTGGGAACCGTGGAATTGACTCTGGCGTTGTTTCGGGCCTTTGATCTGGATCAGGATAAGCTGATTTGGGATGTCGGTCACCAAGCCTACACGCACAAATTGCTCACCGGGCGTCTGAACCGGTTCGACACGTTGCGTCAATTCGGCGGGGTGAGCGGATTTCCACGCATGGCGGAAAGTCCTTATGATCATTTCGGAGTGGGCCACTCGTCCACCTCCATCTCCGCAGGGTTGGGAATTGCCACGGCGCGAGATTTGAAGGAAGAGGATTTCAACGTGGTTTCGGTCATCGGGGATGGCTCGCTTACCGGAGGGCTGGCCTTTGAGGGGTTGAACCAGGCCGGGGATCTGGAGCGCCCGTTCATTGTGGTGCTCAATGACAACGAAATGTCCATCTCCACCAACGTGGGGGCATTGTCCCGCTTCCTTTCCCGGACGGTCTCCGCGCCGATGTTCGTGCGCTGGAAGGATTTCGTGGAGCGCCGCATCAAGGATATTCCCGGCATCGGCGACGAGCTGCACCATTGGGCCAAGCGCGGCAAGGATTCATTCAAGAGTTTCTTTACGCCGGGCATGCTCTTTGAGGCCTTCCGGTTCAACTACGTCGGCCCGTTGGACGGACACGACATCGGCGCGTTGGCCGATACCTTCGAACAGGTCAAGCGCATTGATACGCCCGTGCTGGTGCATGTCATGACCAAAAAAGGCAAGGGCTATAAGCCGGCAGAGACCAATCCGACGTATTTTCACGGTGTTGGACGATTTGAGCCGGAAACGGGCCTGGCGCCCAAGCCCACGCCCGGCGGCTGGGCCTCCTATACCGAGGTCTTCGGCGCCACGCTCTGCACTTTGGCCCAGCGCGATGAAAAGATTGTGGCCATTACTGCGGCCATGCCCGAAGGAACCGGGACAGACTGTTTCCGCACACGTTTTCCCGAGCGGTTCCACGACGTGGGCATCTGTGAACAGCACGCCGTGACCTTTGCCGCGGGCCTGGCCACGCAGGGGTACAAACCCGCTGTTTCCATCTATTCCACCTTCTTGCAGCGCTCCTATGATCAGATCATTCACGATGTCTGCCTGCAAAATTTGAACGTGAACTTCTTTCTGGATCGCGGCGGGCTGGTCGGTGAGGACGGAGCCACCCACCATGGTGCCTTTGACCTGTCGTTTTTGCGGTTGATTCCCAATATGACCCTCATGGCACCCAAGGATGAAGATGAACTGGCCCGGATGATGGCCACGGCCTTTGCCGTGGACGGTCCCACGGCGGTTCGGTATCCCCGGGGAATGGGGGTGGGCGTGGCCGTGGATCCGAGGCTGCAACCCTTGCAGGTGGGAACCGGTGAACTGGAGCGTTCCGGGAGCGATGGAGCCATCATAGCCATTGGATCACGGGTGCTTCCCGCTATGGAGGCGGCTGAGGAGTTGTCCCGCGAACAAGGGCTGGAATTGGCCGTGTTTAACGCCCGTTTCGTTAAACCCTTGCCGAAAGAGCAATTGCTTGCACTGGCTGCCGAGCACAAGTGTCTCATCATCGTGGAGGAAAACGCCATCATGGGCGGTTTTTCCTCGGCAGTGCTGGAACTGTTGGCCGACAATGGTGCCATGGATGGACTGCGGGTTCATCGTATGGGGCTGCCGGATGCATTTGTGGAGCATGGAACGCAAAAAGAATTGCGAACCCTCCTGGGGATCGACAAACAGGGCATCAAGCAACGGGTGCTGGACGTCATGCGATGAAGCGGGGCTGGGGGTTCCCGGCAGTGCTGTGCTGTCTCTTATGGACGCTGGGCGGTTGCGCTCCGCTTGTTGGGGATCCTTCCGGCCCGGATCAGGCGTGTGTTTTCCAAACGTGGGAAGGGACGGCGGAAATTTTGCGCGTCACCCAAGGCGTTGAGGATAGTGCGGTCGTGCTCGGCGGGAACGCGCATGGTCCCAGATATTTGGTGGAATTTCGGATTTTGCCCGAGACTTCTCCGTCGGGAAGTGTGGTGCGCCGCCGCACCACGCCGTTTTTTCTTTCCATGGGCGCGGGCGGCCTGCCGGACCAGTCCTTTCTGGACCGCAAGGGCATTGTCCTGGGTGCCCGGCTCCCGGTGCATGTGACCGAAGGTTTTTCCGACCAACCCAAGGCCCGCTGCGGCGGAATCCGCATCCAGTTTCCAGATCGTTCCGCACAACGTCCCACATTTTGATGGCCAGCGACCCAAAGAAAATGGCTTGCAGCATTTTTGCCGCAAGCCATTTTCTTTTCTGGAGCCAGGAAGGCGACTTGAACGCCCGACCTACTGATTACGAATAAGATGCCACTTGCTTTTCTGGGTGGCGCTAATCCTCGTTTTACGCCGGAATAGCTGGGCTTCTGCGATGAAGACATTCCAAAAAGCTTGATAGAATGCCTGAGAAGTGAGAGAATCAGGCTAGAAAAAAGCTAGAAGGAATTCGATCCATGGCAAACAAGGTCAAGGTCAACAAGTACACCGGAGTCTACTACCACCCCTCCACAACCCGCAAGCACAAGGGTAGGGCCGACCGCTGTTTCTACTTCACGTACACGGAGTTCATCGGCGACGACAAAAAACTGCGTTGGAAGAAGGTCGGATGGGCGTCGGAGGGCTACACAGCCCAGTTCGCTTCCGAGGAGCGGGGGCGCTACATCCAGCGGATGCGCCACGGTGAACTATCTCCCGATGGGAGGAGGTCGGAGGTGACCTTCGGGGAAGCCTTCGAGGTTTTCTACAGGGACCATGCAATCACCAACAAGAAGACGCATGCCGACGATCTCTCCTGCTACCGGACACACCTTGAAGCCCGATTCGGACATCGCAAGCTGTCCAGTATCACCAAGTACGACCTTGAGCAGATCAAGACGGAGTTGCTGCCTCCCATGGATTCGAAGGAGCGTGAGAGGATCGTCAAAGCCAACGACGGCAAAGAGCCATGGCTCAAGGAGGCCTCTGTCAGGCGCATCCTGATGCTGGTGAGCGTGGTCTTCAACAAGATGATCAAGTGGCCTGAGAAGTCCGGCTACAAGGGGACAAATCCCGTGACTCGGGTGGACATGCCCAAGCCGAGTAGGAAGCGTGAGCGGTTCTTGACCCATGTTGAAGCCGAGACCTTGCTGCTGGCCCTCAAGGAGGCCAGCCTCCAGACCTACCGGATCGCCCTGCTGTCGTTGGAGACAGGCATGAGGATGGGAGAGGTCTTCAACATGCGATGGCGGGATGTGGACCTCGACAACAGCGTCATCAACATCCCAGATGCCAAAGGTGGGACGGATCAGAAGGTGTTCCTGCCGGAGCGGGCAAGGAAAGAGCTACGGCGTATAGGGGTGGGGAAGCCGCAATCCTTCGTGTTCCTCAATGAGAAGGGGGAGAAGGTCAAGGAGGTGTCGAACACCTTCCAGCGGACTGTGGATAGCCAAGGCCTCAATGAAGGAGCCGCGGACACTGTCGAGCGCGTGACGCCGCATACCTTGCGGCACACATACGCAAGTTGGTTGGCACAGTCAGGTAAGGTGGATATTTACGCGCTTCAGAGCATCATGCGGCACAAGAGTTTCACCACCACTCAACGCTATATCCATCTGATCCCGACTCACAGCGGACATGTCGCTGCAACCGTCATCAGTGAGCTTTTTCCTGACAAGCAGATTGAGAGCTTGGAAGATGTGATGAAGCTGACGCCAGCAGAAATGAATCAGATGCTGGACGAGCAGGAGGAATACTACGGGAGAATCTACGCAGATGACCCTGAGGATTCATAATTGGGTTCTAGATTTTTTCTTGACTGCTTGAGGTTGTTGGGTGCTACATGCATAATATCGATATTGAGAGGACGAAATGACTAGTTGCCATGAGACTGTAGATTCCAATGAGAAAAAACTGCAAGCCGTAGATTTGTTCTGTGGGTGCGGTGGGATGTCTCTTGGTCTGCGTCAGGCTGGGTTTCAAGTGATGGCCGGAATTGACATTGAACCGTTGGCGATTGAGGCCTATCGAGCAAACCATCCAGATACAAAAGCTATTCAGGCTGACATATGCGAAGTTGATCCTCATTTGTTGATGGCCGATCTGGGGATGATGAAGGGGGATTTGCCCCTACTCGTAGGATGTCCGCCGTGTCAGGGATTCTCGACAATGCGAACCCTCAATGGAGCAAGGACTGTTGAGGATTATGGCAACGATTTACTCTTCGAGTTTTTGCGTTTCGCAGAAGTGATGCAGCCTCAGGCTATCATGCTAGAAAACGTCCCCGGTCTTGCTGAAGATGCCCGATTCAAATTGTTTTATGAGAAGCTGGGTAAGCTTGGGTACATGGGGAAATATGATGTGCTCAACACCGTTGACTACAGAGTGCCTCAACGCCGCAGACGTTTGATATATCTTGGCGCACTCGGCAAAGAAATCCCGTTTGCAGCGAGGAATGAAGAAGAAATTACAGTCCGACAAGCAATCGGCCATCTGCCTCCTGCAGGGGCTAGCGGAGATGCTATTCACGATATCCCAGAGAGGCGGACTCAGAGAATACGAGAACTTATCAGATTGATCCCCAGAGATGGAGGCAGCCGGACCGACCTTCCAGAGGAGTACGTTCTTGAATGCCACAAAAAATGTTCAGGATTCAAAGACGTATACGGGAGAATGGCATGGGACTCCCCCTCGCCTACCATTACGAGCGGTTGCTTCAATCCTTCAAAGGGACGTTTTTTACATCCTGTAGAGGACCGAGCAATCACCTTGCGCGAAGCCGCGCTTTTGCAAGGATTCCCAGAGGACTACTGCTTTCCGAATACCAATAGTAAGTCCGACATCGCTCTGATGATCGGTAATGCCCTTCCTCCGCCATTTATTGCTGCACATGCGCGTTCAATTAGGAATATCTTATAGCCATGACCAGCTGAGGTGACCATGAACATTGATGAAGTGCTGGATGAAAAACTAACACCGGATCAAAAAGCAGCTGCAATCGACACTGCGAATGAAATCCTCTGTCTCGCTTGTGCTGGCTCAGGGAAGTCGCGGACAACAGCATACAGGATCGCATGGCTTGTCGCCAACGGGGAAGCTCCCGACAGCATTGTTGCCTTCACGTTCACGGAGAAAGCCGCAGATTCAATCAAGCGGAGAGTGGCGGAAGCGTTGCAGTCTGTTGGGATCAGCACCGATATCATGGGGGCGATGTATATCGGCACGATTCATGGTTACTGCCAGCACCTGTTGGGGCAGATCGATGCCATTTATCGTCAATTTGATGTTCTGGATGAGAATCGGCTGGTGCTGTACCTTGTCTCCCGGTATCCAAGTCTTGGAGTAGCCGGGTTGCGGGCGCGGGCAAGGGGAAACAGTTATTTTGCCGCGATCAAGGAGACTGCCGGGGCATGGAAGACGATCAACGATGAAATGCTCGAGGTTGAGGATGTCCAGCAATATGATCCTGAACTCTACAACGTGATAGCAGCCCTTCGTGATGGGCTTGTAATGTCGCAATATATAGATTTTTCTCTTATGATACGCCTTGTGGCAGATGCTATGATCGCTCAGCATCCGGGGGCAGAAGAAGCAACCGCAAATCTCAGGCATCTGCTTGTTGATGAATATCAGGACGTATCGCCAGCTCAAGAGGCTCTTATACAGGAATTGCACAGCCGTTCCGAGTCGTTGTTTGTCGTTGGTGACGATGACCAAGCTATCTATGCGTGGCGAGGAGCGGATGTAAGCAATATCCTCAATTTCACATCACGATTCCCTCAAGCTTCTCAGCACGAGCTTGCTATCAATTTCAGGAGTACAGACGCAATCGTTGACACGGCCAACAGGTTCGCCGCAGATGAGCTTGGTGCAAGCCGCATTGAAAAAACGCCAGCGGCATACCAGAATATCACCCCACGCGATTTTGGAATCCACTGGTTTGATCGGCGAGAAGATGAGGGGAAATGGGTTGCTCAGCGGATAGCAGAACTTATAGGGACGGCATATGTCGAATCCGACGGAGAGGTGCGGGGGCTGACTCCCGGGGATTTTGCAATCCTGATGAGGTCAACCCGAGTAGCAGAAATGGATGGTTCCCCGAGGCATGCCGCTTTTACAAACGCACTGGTACAGCGAGACATCAAATACAGTCTGGAATCTGGCGGTGGACCATTTGAGAGACCTCAAGTCTCAGCTTTGAGGGATTCGTTTAACTTGCTCCGCCAGCGCTCGCCAAGTCGAGGAGAAGTACAAGCCCTGTTCAATGATGTTGTCATTCCTGCTTACCCTCAGGCAGATTTCAACGCCCTCGCACGACTTATGACCCATTGGGGAAGGTTGATCCACACGCCCAGAGCTGGAGCGAGGCGGAGGGTTTATCCACAGCAGCTAGTTCATGACCTTCTTGAGGCATTCAATTTGGCGGCATCTGATTTTTCGGATGAAGTCATGAGGGATATCGGCTTGTTCAGTCGGATGCTGCAAGATGTCGAATCCGTCTATATGAGTGTCGATTCAGTTGGTAGGTTCAGGGAGATATTGAACTTTCTCGAGAATGTCGCTGATTCTGGCTATGACGTTTCGACAGACGATGTCGTCCAAAGGCCAGACGCCGTTTTCGTGTCGACAGTGCATAAGGCGAAAGGACTAGAGTTCCCTGTGGTCTTTGTCGTCGATGCAGTAAACGCTCGGTTCCCTAAAAACAAATCGAAGTATAGCGGGTTTCTCCCTGATGAGATGATACGCCCTGCAATTGATCGTGGAGCATATCATTCGACGCGAGATGAGGAGGCAAGGCTTTACTATACTGCCATTACGAGAGCTGAGAGATTCCTGTACATTTCCGGTGCTGGACTTCAACCCGGTGGGAAAAGACCGAAGAAGACCTCAGCATTTACCCTCAGGCTTCAACACGACGAGATTAGGGATGATTCTGCCACTCTCCCTGCTGGTCTCACCCAAGCTCCGCAACGGCAGCGGGTGGATGAGGTTGTGTTGCCGACGAGTTTTTCAGATATCAAGTACTATCTGCGGTGTCCGATGGACTATCGATTCCGCAAGGGATTCGGATTCAGCCCCCCAATTCCTGAAATGTTCGGGTTCGGGCAAACCGTACATACGGCTGTTGGTAAATTGCATGAAGAATTCAGTGCAGCCCAACCGACACAAGACGAAGCTGCAGCAGTCGCAGAGCAGGTTTTTCACCTCAAACATGTTCCACCTTCGAACGATCCTCAGGGGAATCCTGGCCCCTACGAAAGAGCCAAAGAGAAAGCTGTTGATATCGTCAAGATATATGCGGAGACGTATGGAGATGAGTTTGTTCGCAACAGGCAGATAGAAGCACGTTTCGAGATACCAGCGCAAGATTCAGTTATTTCTGGCGCGATCGACCTCCTTCTGAAGCAGGGGGCTGACGGGGAGATTGTTGAGGCCGAGGTTGTGGATTTCAAGGCCATTGAGGGTGGAGTCCCACCTGAAGAGAATCCGAAGCTCAACTGGGACGACTTGTCCCTACAGGTTCAGTTGTATGCCAAGGCAGCACGAGAGGTTCTCGGAGAGAATGCCCAGACTGGCTCAGTACATCTCCTGAAAGACAATCAACGAGTGAATGTCCCCGTGGATCAGCCTGCACTTGATGCAGCCGTGGCGAATGTCGAGTGGGCTGTGCAAGGGATTTTGAGTAATGATTTTCCCAGCCGGCCAGCAGGTGAGAAATGCCGTGATTGTGACTGGGGGCGTCTGTGTCCGAAGGAGCAACAGCGGTTCTCCTTTACAGGGCAATACCCGCCGGAACTGTCAACTCCGCAGGGGATGAATAGGGTGGCAGCTTGTTGCGATCCCGATGATGAAGATTAGCTGCTGTGCGCTTAATGTGGCTGAGAAGCGTTGGGAGAGGTTCAGAGGTCGTCTGAGAATTGTCGTTTGGGTACAACCTCAGGCGTAACTGTAACAGAATTGAGGGGCATGCTATGAGTGACCATTTTCAATTCCTTCGAGGCAGTTGGCTCGAAGATGCAGAACAGGTTGTTTCGAGCGACGATGGTGTAGAGCATTCAGGTGAGTACACATTTACTGTAAGAGTCACAGTGACTCCTGAGACATCATCAGCAGGGAAAATATATTTCTCTCAAGGAGAGCGGAATACACGCCATTATTATTCGGCAGAGAATTTGATTGACCAGTTGATAGACGGCCTAAATGAAGCTGGACTCGATGAGGGCGAAATCGAGGAATTCATAGACGAATTGTTATAAAAACTATTCTTGTACCTATGCCCTGACGCACTGGCCTCAGGGCATTTTTTTGAATTGGACATTCAAGTATACCCACTGGTCTAGTGGACAAGGTGTGGACTACAGGGTTGACAAAGTAGATTTTGTCCACATATGATGGGCGCATCTAAGAGTTCAATGTCCACACAAGGAGTCCGCATGTCACAGGTTCACGCATACTGCCGAGTCAGCACTACAGACCAAGATGCCACCATGCAGGTCGAGGACATCCGCAAGAAGTTCCCCAACGCCGTCATTCACGAGGAGAAGGCCAGTGCGTCCAGCAGGGACGGTAGACCCAAGCTCGAACTGCTGCTTTCTGTATTGCGCGAAGGCGACAAGCTAGTGGTCTGGAAGCTGGATCGCCTTGCCCGGAACACA
Source organism: Paucidesulfovibrio gracilis DSM 16080 (assembly GCF_900167125.1). Classification (NCBI taxonomy): domain Bacteria; kingdom Pseudomonadati; phylum Thermodesulfobacteriota; class Desulfovibrionia; order Desulfovibrionales; family Desulfovibrionaceae; genus Paucidesulfovibrio; species Paucidesulfovibrio gracilis. The sequence continues at coordinate 315,370 of NZ_FUYC01000001.1, read as the reverse complement.
CTCGAACTACTCCAGATCAAGGACGAGATCGCAGAGAAAGGTGCGGGGCTCGTGGTCCTCGACATGGACATCGACACCAGCACGGCAAGCGGAAAGTGCTTCCTGCAGATGCTGGCGGTTTTCGCGGAATTTGAGACCAACCTCCGCAAGGAGCGACAGATGGCAGGCATCCAACAGGCCAAGGCCGAGGGCAAGTACAAAGGGCGTCCTGTCTCTCTCGATAAAGATGCCATCGGTGAGATGCTGGCGGACGGGGCAACCCATTCGGCCATCGCCAAAAAGCTCGGTATCAGCACCAAGAGCGTTCAGCGTGTACGCCGCGAGATCGAGGATCGTACCAAGATCGACGGACGCGGTACCAGCACTGCCGAGGCCCGACAGCTTGAACGGAAGCCGTTGGATCACTGATCAGGCGACTCCCCCTCTTCATAGTCCCGCATATTGACCTTGTTCCCGACCTGCATAAAAAAATTCGAGGTTACACTTTTGCCGTGACTGCCGTTTGACGTGGACAATACGTAGATGGTATCCCCTCCCGGCAGTTGTTGAAATTATTGAATATTTCTGAGAGGAAGAAATGGCTGATCTCGACATCAGAATCCCGGACCCGGACGACTCCTACACGATCAGAATCGCACCGGGATACATATCCATCACGGACCACAACAAGCCCAAGGTGGACACCCCCAAAAAGGTAGCTCCCAAAACCAAGAAGATTCCAGCCCCACCATCCCGGAGCACGTTCACCGAGAAAAGCAGACGCTCATTCAAGAAGGCATTGAATGAGATTAAGCTTACCAAGTTGCCCACGCATTATATTGTCCTGACTGTGCCGAATGCTTCACAGGCTCCCAAGGACTGGAAGCGTGGGGTTGGCAATCTTCGTAGGCGAATGATTGAGAACTTCCCTCGATGTTGGTTCTTCTGGCGGCTCATGCCCGAAAAGCAGCGAGGGCTACCGATCCTCCACCTTCTTGGAAGCCTGAATGATCCGGTGGGATGCGACGAGCTACAGGAATTGCTCACGAAGTGGTGGAGTAAGATCAACGACATTCATTGGACTGTTCAACCTCGTGTCGTACGAGTGCAAGAAGTGACCGGCCCCCACGACAGGCTCTTCAAAAAGATGAGTTGTGCGGAAATGACGACCCAGCACAATGAGTTCTATGAGGCATGGGGGAAGCTCGGCAAGCGGTGGGACAGATGGAACGGGAAGAATATCCCGTATGACGTGGTAGAGAAGTTCACCGTCAAGCATGCCTGCCACCACGAGATAAAGCGTGTGCTGATGGATTCCGTGGAGCAAGACATCAATGAGATTGAGGGACGGCTTCGCGATGATACGGATTATGACAAACGCCAAATGCTCGCCAACAGTCTCAATGGAAAGCGACAATTCCTGAACAAACTTGCGGCGATGGATGACGACATCACCTTTCTGGACAGGGAGCACATGGACTTGGTCTGGGAAACCATTCGGGAATTCAGCGAGTAGTCGAATTCTGACTCATCAAATTGGCCGAAATCGCACTCTCATGCAATCTACACCACAAAAGTTGCGGAGAATTCTGAGGAATCCGCACATGGCGACGGGCCTTGAGATGCGTATGCAGGGGTATGGCCTACGAAGTTGAGACTTTTTCCGTGCGTTTTCCGGCCATCAGCATTTTTCTCAGATATGCGCTTGAGCCGTGGCTTTCCTCGGTATCGGCAACGATGTTGTTGAGCCTGATGATAGAGACACATCAGCGACCAGCGTTTTTCTGGGATGAATGCACGGGCCGTGGGTTCCGCAGTGACACGGAGAGGCCGTATCTGGGGGGTGGCTAGTCTGCACTGAGTCTGCATTGGGGTTAGCTATAGGCTAGAAAAAAGGAAGGGTTTGCAAGATGGATACCTCGCAAACCCTTGATTTCGTTGGAGCCAGGAATCGGAGTTGAACCGACGACCTACTGATTACGAATCAGTTGCTCTACCAACTGAGCTATCCTGGCGATTGGTGGAAAGCCTTGTATACCAAGGGGAGTGGGCAGGTCAAGACCAAAATGGGAGTCCTTGGCAGGAAAGAGGTTATGGAGCGAGTGGGGCCGGGCGCAGTTGGTGCAATGCTTCGGCCTCGGCTTCCAGTTGCCGGATCAGAAGTTCAGCACGGGATTCATCACCGGCTGCCGCGGCGGTTTCCAGTTCTCTGGCCCAGTTTTGAAACTGCTCGGCACCGATGCTCCCGGCGCTGCTTTTCATGGTGTGGGCATGACGCCGCAAGGCATCCATGTCACCGGTGGACAGAGCCTGTCTGGTCCCTTGCAGGCGTTTTTCCGCCTCTTTTAGCGCGGAATCAAAGATCGAGATATACGTGTTTTGATCAATGCCCAGGTGAACCATGGCCGTGGCGCTGTCCAGCCGGGCTGGAGTGACCGGGGTTGACGAGGCCTCGGCATCCGGTTTCCCCGACGTTGGAACGTGGTCTGCGGAGGGCAAGGGGGGCGTGGCTTCCGGGATCATGGTCGCAGACAGAGAACCGGCTGTGCGCGTGGGGCGGAAGCGTTTCATGATTTCGGTCAGGTCCGTAAGACGCACTGGTTTAGGTAAAAAATCGTCCATGCCTGCCTGGAAACAGGCGCGTTTGATCTCGTCCGTGGTATGCGCGGTCAGGGCAATGATGGGAACATCCCGGGGCGTCTCACCGGGGACGCCTTGCCTGATTCGTCGTGTAGCCTCCAGGCCGTCCATACCCGGCATCTCCACATCCATGAGAACGATATCAAAGGATTGCCGTGCAAGCGTGTCCAGGGCAGCCTGCCCGTTGTCCACGACAACAGGGCTGCATCCCATTTTTTCCAACAACAAGGAAACGACCTTGACGTTCACAGGGTTGTCCTCCGCCACCAGCACGGCAAATCCGTCCTTGCTTTTGTCTGATTGGGGCAAGAGGGGTGATGTCGGGTGTTGTGGGACCATTGTGCGGGCCGGATCTCCCCGCTCAAGTTTGACTGTGAAGTAAAATTCACTTCCCTGCCCCGGGGTGCTACTGACCCAGATGCTCCCCTGCATAAGCTCCACAAGTCGCCGGGAGATGGAAAGCCCTAATCCGGTGCCGCGTCTGGCGGGATCCCCCGTGTGTGCTCCGCGCTGAAAGCTATCAAAGATGATCTGTTGCGCATCGGGCGGGATGCCTGGGCCAGTATCCTGAACAGAGAAGAGGACGGTTTGCGTCTCTGGTTCCGTTGCTTCCTGGATGTGTGTAGGGCCGGGACCGGCCTGAACCCGTACCACACCTTGGCCGGTGAACTTTAGGGCGTTCCCGGCGAGATTGAAGAGCACCTGCCGGAGGCGGCCCGGGTCGCCGCGTACAAACTGCGGGGTGTCCGGGTCGATTTCCAGTTCAAGGCGCAGCTGTTTTGTTTCGGCCTGGAGGCGCAGCGTGCTGATTACGGAACGCAGCAGGCCGTGTAAGTTAAAATCGGAAATGTCGAGCTGTAGTCGGTTGGCTTCCACAAGGGAAAAGTCCAGAATATCGTCGATGACGTTGAGCAGGTGCTCCGAGGAATCCAATACTGTGCCGAGAGCGTCGCGCTGTCCATGGCTGAGCTGGCCCTGAAGGACGATTTCGGTTAGCCCGGTGATGGCGTTGAGCGGCGTACGGATTTCATGGCTCATGGAGGCCAGGAATTCATCTTTGGCTCGGTTGGCTTGTTCCGCTTCGTTTTTGGCGTGTTCCAGATCCGCCGTGCGGTCGCGTACCTGTTGCTCCAGACCTTGCTGGTAGTGCCGCAGTTGTTGATCGGTTTTTTGTAGTTCCAATGCTGTACGGTTGACAGCGTTGCCCAGCTCCGCAATCTCGTCCCTGCCACGCACTGGAATGCGGGCCTTGAAATCCCCATTGCCCAGGCGTTGGAGCACTTCCGTGAATATCTCCAGCCAGCGTTGGAGCAAGCGGCTGAAAAAGAAGCTCAGGACGCCCACCGCGATCAGCGACAAGGCTCCGGCAAGCAGCAGACTGCGTTGCATGCCGAACAACCCTGCATAGGCCCGTTCTCGTGGCTGCAAGAGCAGAACGCGCCAGCCCGTGGGGATGTCGTCGCGCTGGTTGCTGTCCACAATGGCGAATGCGCCCACCTGCGGTACGCCCATGAACTCCGAGTGGACCATGCCGCGCGGCGCGGAGTGCAGCTGCTCCCGGAGCGATCGGTTTTGCATGCTAAGCAGGTTTTGCGATGGATCGCTTGAAGCCACGACAATACCTTGGTCGTTGACGATCATGGCGCGACCCCCCGGACCGAGATCCACCCCTGTGACCACGTCCCAGACAGCCTCCATGTCCAGATGCGCTACGACCACGCCGGAAACAAAATGTTGGTCCGGATCAATAAGCGGAGCCGAAGCCGTCATGACCACGTCGAAAGGATAGAGCTGGGCATGGGCGCCGTAAAAGCCGCTTCGGCCCTTAAGGGCACGTTGGAACCAGATGGTTTCGGCCCAGTCTCCGCGAAAGGTATGTGCCAGGGTGACACGCATCCGACCACGCGTATCAAGCACTGTGATGTTTTTTATGTGCGGATGGTAGTGCAGGGCGTTGTAAAGTTCCCGTTGCAGGATTTTGGGATCCGTTGAGGGGCGGCCGAGTTCTTCTTGCCTGGCAAGCAATTGCAGGCTGCGCATGCCTTCGTTCACGACCCGCTGAATATCCTTGCTTACCTGGAGGCTTAGGGCCGACAGAGAACGGTTCGCGCTTTCCCGTACGGCATCGTCCAGGTGCAGCAACACATGCACCCACATGGTCAAGAGGGGGACAAGTCCCATCATGAGCAAAATAAGACCGGCTTTGAGGTGCAGGCGCATGGTCAGTCCGAGGAACGAAGTTGCGCCCAGATGCTCAGCCGTTGGTGCATGGCCTCGGCCTTGATGGGCTGAAAGGATTCACAACGCTGCATAACGCTGCGGGGGGGGAACAAAATCGGGGAGTTCTGCAATTCCAGAGGCATGAGTTCAATAGCTGCGGTGTTCACGGGCTGGTATCCGAGGTACGCGGCGTTTCGGGCCATGACTTCCGGCTCGTGCAAAAAATTGATGAAGCGCATGGCGGCTTCGGCATGAGCCGCCCGCAGGGGCACCACAAGACAGTCCACCCAAACCGAAGTCCCTTCGCGGGGAATGAAGAAACGAAGGTCAGGGTTATCCTGCATGGCGACAACGGCGTCGCCATTATACATCTGTGCGGCGTAAAGTCGCCCTTCGACCATTTGGTCCATGAGGGTCACCGTGTCGAAATATCCTGTGAGCAGGGACCGCTGGGCCATGAGTTTCTCACGTACATGCTCAAGCTCGCGTGGAGATTCTGTGTTGATGCTATACCCCAGCACGTTGCAGCCCGCGTCAAGTACGTCCAGGCTGTTGTCGAGCATGGCCATCCGTCCACTGTATTGATGGTCCCAGAGCACCTGCCAGCTGTCGGCGCTGTCCGGCACGTGGTTGCGATTGACCAGCACGCCCACGGTTCCCATCAGGTAGGGAACCGTGACGAGCACATCACCGGGCAAGCGGTAGTAAAAGGGGTGCGGCGCCACAAAACGAAGATTGGGAATGCGTTCCCGATTGAGCGGATGCAGCAGGCGGCCGCGGTATAATTCCTCAACGATATTGTCGCTGACCACCACGAGGTCCGCGTTCGTGAGGCCGGATTGCAGGGCAGCGAGGATGTCATCTTCATCAAGGTACGAATGCAGGATGACCTTGATTCCTTCGCGCTCTTCAAATTCCTGGAGTAATTCGGGAAGAACGTACTCTTCCCAGTTGTAGAAATGCAGGACGTTGCTTTCTTCCTGGGGGAGTTTTTCAGAGTTGGACTCCCCCTCCGAACAGCCCGCAAGGGTCAGGAGCAGCAATACAAGCATCCGAAAAAGAAGTCGGAAACTAGGCACGTATCCCCCTTTTCCCCATTGTAAGCGTGAACGTAGTTTCAATAATTGAGACGACTTCTCAATGTAAGCGCGATACTAGCGCAACTCCGGAGGGACTTCAACGCGTAGCACGTTTGAGATACCAATCCTCAAAGTTCCTCCATGCCCTGGGACGTCCTCGGCCACCGGGCCATTGGGTTGTGGCGTTTCGCTAATGGATGTTTGACTGACGGCTCCCGAATCGTGAACGGGAGCCGCGTTAAACAAGTCAGGCCTTGTCGCGCAGGGTTGTGATGTGTTGCTTGAGGCGGTCGTCATCACCGAACAAGAACTGTTTGCTCATGTCCGGGGTATAGGAGGAGGCCGGTGTGTTCCGGCCCAGGGCATGCGCCATTTCACGGATATGAACGGCCGAGCAGCCGCAGCAGACGCCGAGATAGCGGATTCCCATATCGTAAGCGTTTTGGGCGAACCGGGCCATTTCGTAGCGGTTGCAGGCCATGGGATCCAGAGCCGTGGGAAAGGTGGTCAAAAATGGTTGATCCGCGGAGCTGTTGGGGTCAGGCAGGTTAAAGAACGTGGGATGCCGTTTGGTCGTACGGAACGGCACGGGCAATGCCGCCATGTGGCCGTTGATTTCACTACGGATGCGGCGGAGATGCGGGAGCATGGTCTCCGGGCCACGAAAGCAGTTCATTCCCACCACGTCGGCGCCCTTGTCCTCCAGTCGGCGGCAGGATTCCTCCACAGTCAAGCCGTCCCGAAGCACGCCTTCTGCGAACAGGCCGAGGGTCACCACGCAGGGCAGGCCCGACTTGCGGACTTCCTCCAGCGCAATGACCGCTTCCTCATGATAGTAGAAGGTTTCGCAGACCATGTAGTCCACTTCCGCATCCACGGCCCAACCCACCATTTCTTCAAACATGGTGCGCACATCATCACGGCTTGCGGGGTCGTCGGGGTTGAAGACGTTGGTGTTGGAGATGTTTCCCGCAACAAGTGGCGTTTCCGGCCATTCTTCGGCGGCCACATCCTTGGCAATGCGCAGAGCCGCCGTGTTCAGCGGTTCCAAAAGGTGTTCCTTTTCCATGATGCGCATCTTTTCCCGGTGTGCGTTGTAGGTGAAGGCCACGATGACGTCGGATCCGGCATGGACGAATTCCCGGTGCAGATTGGCCAGTACATCGGGATGATCCAATGCGACTTCAGGGACGAAGGATCCTGCCTGCAAATATCCACGCCGTTCCATCTCAAAAAGATATCCTTCCGCGCAGAGAACGCCGCCTTGGGCAAGCCGCTCATGCAAGGACCGCTTCATCGTTCACCTCCTGTTACGGGACCATGGCCGGTCCCGAAATATTCGTTGTACGCGGTTGGTGCAGGCCGCGTGATCAAGTGTCCCTCCGAACCGTTTCCGGTACGTTGTTCGATTCGACACTGAAATTACACTATTCGATACTACCCATACGAATGAGGAGGTCAACGAAGAAGCGAAGGCGGCCGGGACAATATAACAGAGCGGAGCGGAGAGGGGACCGTGGGAAGAACAGGGATGCAAAGAGGCCGTCCTCTCGTTTGGTACGAAAGGACGGCCTTGTAGAGCGGTATTGCTGGGACCGGAGCCTTGCCCGAACCGGGTTCGGCGCTACTCCTGGCCTTCGCTTTGGTTGTCGGTATTGCCCAGGGGGACGCCATAGAAGTCGGTCTGGATGTGGCATTCGCCGCAAGTGATGGGACCGGCCTTGGCTTCCTCGTGACATTCGATGCACTGCTTGTGGTAGGCATTCAGCAAGGACATATCACCCGTTGCGGACTCGTCGTGGCAGTCCTTGCAGGGGATCATGTCGCCCTCGGTGAAGTTGCCGTCCTCGTCCACGCCGTCATGGTGGCAAGGCAGGCAGGAGCCGTCGATCATCTCCAGATCCATATGCTGGGTATGCGTGAAGGTCACGGCCGGGCGTTGGGGGTTGACGAACCCGTAGTAGGCGTCTTCCCCGCCGATGGTCATGACGTCTTCCTGAGAGATGGCGGGCAGGAAGCAGAGCAGCGTGGCCATGGCCGCACAGGCGATGCAGATATACAATTTATTCATGGTGCTTCCTCCTTACTCCACGGCCTTGGTCTTTTCCATGTGCTCATAGATGATGTCGCCCAGGAATTTCAGGTCCATGCCCAGCTCGTAGCCATGGATGATGTCTTCCAGGCCGCCGTGACAGTTATGGCACGGCGAGATGACGGTGGCCACGCCCTTGTCCTTGACGCCTTGGAGCTGGTCGGCCTTGGCCTTGTTGCCCTTGACGCGCACGTTCTTGAACGGCGGGCCGCAGTTGATGACACCGCCGCCGGCGCAACAGCAGTAGTTGTACTCGCGGTTGGGGGTCATCTCAATGACTTCCTCGGCGATCTCATGGGCCACATAGCGCAGTTCGTTCATCAGTCCGCGGCCACGGATGATGTTGCACGGATCGTGGATAGTGACCGGTCCGGGGAATTTGGTCTTCATTTTGATCATGCCGGTGCGCAGCAGGTAGGCGAAGAACTCGATGGAGTGGACCACCTCGATGGGATAGTTGTCCCAGCCGCACCAGCGGTTGCCCATGTCGTACACGGAGCGGAACGCGTGACCGCATTCGCCCATGACGATTTTTTTGACCTTGAGATCCTGGGCGCATTCGAAGTGAGCGCGTTTGAGCCGGCCCATCATTTCGAAGTCACCGGTGTACATGGCCATATCGGAGTTGTCCCAACCCGGCAGGCTGGGCATGGTCCAGTTCACTCCGGCCTCGTGCAAGATGGCGGCAGCCTGGTAGATGAGCTGGGTGCGGAACTTGGGTTCCGGTCCGATGACCGAGTACATGATGTCCGCGCCTTCCACATCCAGCGGGATGCGCAGGTTCGGGAACTCGTCACGGGCTTCTTCTTCCTGCCAGAGCAGCGCGTCGGGCCACTCGTCGTCCTTGACCCACATCTGGTTGAATGTGGCGGAGTGAGAATGCGCGGTGTCCTGGATGTACTGCGGTGTTACGCCCAAAAGGTGGCAGAACCGGCGGACCATGGACATGATGTACCCGGTGTCGATACCCAGCGGGCAGTAATGCATGCAGCGTCGGCAGAGGTTGCACTCGGTGTAGGCGATTTGCGCACACTTGTAGATGAATTCAGGATCCACCCGTCCTTTTTTCTTGATCAGGACGTTCATGGTCTGCGTGACCTTGCCCACGGGCGAGTAGCTGGGGTCGCCGTCGTGGGAAACGAAGTAGTGGCAGGCTTCGGAGCACATGCCGCAACGTACGCAGGTTTCCTGGTAGACACGGAGCTTGGCTCCGGCCTCGGTGTCCATGAATTTCAGGAATGTTTCCTGTATCTTTTCCGGGGTGAGCTTGGCGATGCCGTCCTTCAACCCGATATCGTCGATTTTTCTATCAAACTTGGCTTCTTTCACTGGGAAAACCCTCCTTCGGCCGGTTTACCAGTCCTTGACCTTGCGCACGCCGCCGAACTCGGAACCGATGTAGGCCCGGGTAAAGAGGGCGAAAAGCATGTGCGAAAGGCGGGAGAACGGGATGAGCGCCAGCCAGGCCAGGCCGGTGATCACATGGAGCACGATCATGAACTGGTAGTCAAAGATCTGATGGTAGGCCAGATACCCGGTGATGAACGGGCTGACCACCAGCAGAAGCACCCACCAGTCTTTGGCCTCGGTAATGAACTTGACCCTGGGGTAGGCCAGGCGGCGCACCGCGAAGAACACGCAGGCGGCGATGACGAGCAGGGTCATGATGTCGGCCACGTTGTCCGGCAGGGTCCAGAAGAACTCGATGCCGAAGTACTGCTGCCAAAGAATGGCGTGGGCGCTCAGGAAGATGGGCACCAGCACGAGGCAGATGTGGAACACGAAGGTCACGGCGGTGACCAGCGGGTTGTTCTTCCAGCCCGTGGTGAAGAAGGGAATCAGCCAGGCGCCGATGGAGCGCAGGCCGAATTTCCAGCTCATGTAATGGGCCGAGGTGGCGTCTTTGGTGATGAATTTGTTGTAGGCGTAAACAAGCTTGTAGATCGCGCCGAGGATGAATACGCCCCAGCCGAACCAAGCCAGGGGGCCGACGACGAAATTATAGATATCGTGCATGGTTTCCCCCGCGGGTTAAAAGCCGGTGGCGTCAAGCACGCTACGGCTGTACTCTGTTCCGGAAACACCCTTGACCAACACCTTGGTCGAATCCGGGCTGAACGCGGGCGTGAAGGCCCGGTCAAAGGATTCGCCACAGGGCTTGCCGTTCACCAGGATGTTGAACTTGCCGTCCTTCTCGGCCACGCAACCCACCTTGGAACCGTCGGGGCTGAACACGGCCGGGAAGATCATGTCGTAATCGCCGGCCCAGGCCGTTCCGTCCACGACCATGGTGTACTGGTCGTTGGGCTTTTTGGCGATGGCAGCGGCCTTTTCGCCGTCAGGGCTGACGACCAGGTTGGTGACCACGGGGAAGGTCACGCTCCAGGGGGCGTTGTTCTTGACCACGGTGAACTTGCCGAAGCCGCTGGCACCAATGGCGAAGAGGTTTTTGCCGTCCTGGGCGAACTGGGGATGCCAGAGCTGGGTCCATTTGTTGTCCCAGACAAGCTCGCCGTTGGCGGCCATGCCCCACTTGCCGGCGATGCGCACCGGAGCGAACACGTCTTTGCCGCCGGGCTTGAAGACCGGCTCCCACACACAGTTGTAATTCTTGTTCCAGACCTTGCCGTCTACGGCGATGGTGTAGTCGTAGAGGCTGCGGCGCACCTGGCAGGCCACGCTGGCGCAGTCGTCGCTGAACACCGGGGTGTAGACGTTGACGAAATTTTCCTTCCAGGCCACGCCGTTTACGGCCACGGAAAAAATGCCGGATTGGAATTTGAAGATTTCAGCCTGTCCCATAGGCTCGGTCTGCACGGCGCAGGCCACGCTTTTGCCGTCCGCCCCCATGGTGAAGTTGTTGGCGTTGTCGAACAGGTCTTCCCAGGCGGTCCCGTTCACGCACATCCCGTACTTCATGTCCTGCTGTACGGCCACGGCGACACCGCCGCCCTTGGTCATGATGTTCCAAAGAAAGCCGTACCCCTCGGGCCAGACTTCGCCGTCCACGGAAACGTACCATTCCATGTCCTGCGAAACCAGGGTCACGTACTTGCCGTCGGGAGTGAACTTCGGACAGATCGCCTTTTCGAACCGGTCCTCACCGAATTCGCCGTTCACGCAAAGCCCGAATTCGGCTTCGTCCGTGCAGCAGATTGCCGCAGCGGTTTCGCCGTCGGGACTGACGTGCAGTTCCTCCATCCATTGGACCCCTTCGGAACACTTGGCCGTGTCAAGTACGACCCGTTTCCCAGGATCCCAATCCCAGTTGCTTCTGTCCTGCATGTGATGCCTCCAGATACATGTGCCGTTGATCCGACGCGGGCGACCCGGACTGCCGCCCTTCTCTCTCTCAGCATAATCCCGGGGAGTAGCACCCGGGAATATTGTGCTAAAATTCACACGAGACTTACACGAAAAAGCCCGATGAGGAAACCAGTTTTTCCGAGGAAATTTCCCGATGCCTACCTAAAATGTCCAGATTAGTAAACAGGTAGGCATTGTTTGCTCTATTGCCCGGTCTTCCCCGACCATACGGCCTCACGCCGTTTTACTGGGTTCCCGGCATACGGCAAATCGCGGACAAAGACAAAACTTTTCCCCATGCCGCATGGCCGGATGCTGTGAAAACAGCCCCGGGCAGAAAATTGCTGCCGTGCTAGCTCTCCAGAATCCTGCCCAGTTTGTCGAAATCCACGGACGTGGTCACCAGCCGTGCCCCATGCGTGACCTTGATGGTGTCGCGGAGTTTGTGGCTGGAAAGAATGGTCTCCATTTTCTTCGCCACGGTGTAGGTATCGTCGCGCACCATCAGGATCGGGGTCTCCAGCACCTCGGATCGGGTCAGGATAATGTCGTTGGGATAGAGGTTGCCGGTGAGGATGAGGCAGGGGCATGCGCCCTCCAGGGCCACCAGCTGCACGTCCGAACGGTCGCCTCCCACGATGATGGCGGAATTTTTGTGCCGCCGGAAATGGGTCATGAAATTTTCCACCTGCATGGTGCCGATGAGGAAATTTTCCACCACGCGGTCGGCCCGCTGGTGCGCGGAAACGATTTTTCCGGACAACCGTTCGGCCAGATCGCCCACGCGGATGGCCCCCATGACCGGATCCGAGGGGATCACGCCCAGGATGTCCAGCCCGTTGCGTTCTAGAAACGGGCAGAGCAGTTCGTCCACTTCCCGGCGGTGGTCCTCGGGAACATCGTTGAGGATCACGCCTGCGAGGTCGTCGCCCAGCTCGCGCCGGGCGCGCAGCAGCGTGTCATAGCGCAGTTCTCCGAAATGGCGGTCAATGAGCAGGGTTTTGCAGCCCAGCTCGCGGGCCACGCGCGCGCCTTCAACGCCGCAATAGGCACCGGAATCAAGATAGGCTCCGGATCCGGCCACGATCATCACGTCCACGTCGCGGGACAGTTCCGCATACGCGTCCCTGATGCCCTGCATGAGGTCGCCCACACCGTCGGTAAAGGCCTGCACCTTGAAGTCGCGGGTAACGAGCACGGGCGTGACCAGGGCCGGGTCCGCGTCCAGTCCCAGTACTTCAAGCATGAAAAACGCGTCCTCATCGCCCACGGCCTCACCTTCCCGGCGGGGCATGGCGCCTACGGGCTTCATGTAGCCGACCTTGACGCCCTGCTTTTGCAGATGCAGGCCGAGCGCCGCGGCAATCAGATTTTTCCCGGAATATCCGGCAGTGGATCCTATATATATACCGACCATCAGTTCCTCCTTTTGGGGTCGCTCAAGGTATCCTCGGGATGCGGCGAGCGCAAGGTCATGCGGACATCCCCCACCAGAGCGCGTTCGCGGTCCACTAGTACGGGGTTGAACTCGGCCTCTACGATTTCAGGAATGTCCAGGGCGAGTTGTCCCAGGGTTAGGATGACCTGTTCCAGGGCTTCAAAATGAATGGGCTGTTCCCCGCGGACGCCCTTGAGTACCATGTAGGATCGGATTTCGCGCACGATTTCCGAGGCGTCCCGTTTGGTGAGGGGAGCCAGCCGAAAGGCCACATCCCCCATGATTTCCACATACACGCCCCCCAGACCGAACATGATCAACGGGCCGAACTGTTCGTCCCGCTGAAAACCGACAATGACCTCCTTGCACCCGGGCGGGGCCATACGCTGCACCACACAGCCCACCACGTAGGCATCGGGCCGCAGGTGTGTGGCCCGGGCCGTGATGTCCCAGAATTGACGGCGTACCTCTTCGGCATTGTGGATGTTGACGCGCACTCCGTCCACGTCGGATTTGTGGGAAATGTCGGGCGATGCGATTTTGAGCACCACGGGATAGCCAATGGCTTCGGCCTGCTCCACAGCCTGCTCGGAACTGCGCGCCAACCGGGTTTCCGGTCGGTCCAGGCCGTAGGCTTCCAACATTTCCTGGGCCTGAAATTCCACGATTTCCGTGTCGCCCCGCTGTGTTGCCTGGAGAATCAGGCCGCGGGCGCGATCCAGATCCCGTTGCACACGGGCAGCGGGTTCGTGCGGGCGTTGGCGGCGCAGATAGTGATCAAACATGGCCCGCACGCCCTGCACTGCCGGTTCAGGAAAAGCAAAACAGGGAACCCCGGCCTTGTCCAAAATTTCTTTTCCGGCCCGCACGCCCTCCATCCCCATAAAGCAGGCGAAGATTGGCTTTTCCGGCATGCGTCGTGCGAGGTCCGCCACTTCCCGGGCCGTGCTTTCGGCCTGGGCCTGGGCCGTGGGCGTGAGCATGACCAATAGGGCGTGAGTCATGGGGTCGCCCAGCACGATTTCCATGGTTTTTCGGTAGCGGCGCGGATCCGCGTCTCCCAGGATGTCGAACGGATTGTAAAAATCCGAATGCGGGGGCAAAAACGCCTGGAGTCGTTCCACGGTGCGTTGTCCGGGCCGGGCCACTGTCAGGCCGAAGCGTCCGCACGCGTCCGCCGCGAGGATGCCCGGTCCACCGGAATTGGTGACCACGGCCAGATTCGGCCCACGCGGCAGGGGCTGTTCGGAAAACGCCCGGGCCAGTTGGAACAGGCTTTCCACATCCGCTACACGTATAATGCCGGACTGACGGAACGCGGCTTCATAAGCCTGATCCGACCCGGCGATGGCTCCGGTGTGGGAGCTGGCGGCCTTGGCGCCGGTGGGTGTGGTGCCGGATTTGATCATCAACACGGGCTTATGGGCGCATACGGCCTTGGCACTGCGCAAAAAGCGCTCTCCGCGTTCCACGTTTTCCACGTAGCCGAGGATCACGTCGGTTTCCGGGTCTTCGCCCAGGTAGTCGAGCATGTCAGCTTCGTCGAGCATGGCCTTGTTGCCCAGGCTCACGAACTTGGAAAAGCCCATGCGTTCGCCCACGGCCCAATCGAGAATGGCCACGCAGAGCGCTCCGGACTGGGAGAAAAATCCGATACGCCCCGGGCGGGGAAGGTCCGCGGCAAAGGAGGCGTTCACCCCGGCTGCGGCGTTGATCAACCCCAGACAGTTGGGACCAAGGAGCTGCATCCCGGCATCCCGGCAGATTTCCGTAATTTCGCGTTCCAGAAACCAGCCGTCGCCGCCCACTTCCTTGAACCCGGCGGTGATCACGATGACGGCGCGGGCCTTTCGGCGGCCCAGTTCGCGCAAAGTATCCGGCACCCGGCGGCGGGGCAGGGCTACCACGGCCAAATCCACCCCCTGCGGCAATTCCTCCACGGACGGAACCACCGGCAGGCCCAGGATTTCTCCGCCTTTGGGGTTCACTGGCAGGAGTTGGCCGGTAAACCCGGCATCCAGCATATTGCGGAGCACGGTGTGGCCCACTTTGCCCGGCGTGGCCGAGGCTCCCACCACGGCTACGGAGTGGGGGTGAAAAAAGTGACGCAGATCCATGTGCGGTCCGGTTTGGTTTTCAGCCACAGTGTCTCCCGGCAATGCCGTACCTTGATGCCTCGTCAAGCGGGGCGGTGAGAACAATGAACCCGGTCATCCGGCGGGGCGGCGGCCGGAAACGGGGTCTTATAGGTTGTTGTTCATTGTTGGTTAATTGTTGTTTGTTTGTCCCCAGGTTCCCCCTGCAACGCGTGATCGCCAATTTGCATGCGCCGTTGCAGCTCCAAGGCGTCGCGCAGCCGTTGTTCAATGCGCTGCCGGGCCGTGAGAAAAAGATCTGTTGGAGCGAGGTCCGCGGCCCGCGTATAATACGTTTTGGCCTGTTCCAAATCCAGCAGACGACCCCGCCGTTCCAGGGCGACGCCAAGGTTATACAGCGAGGCCGCATCTGAGGGATTGCCAGCCAGCACGGCTTTCCACAGTTGCATGGCCGCGCCCCACTGATCCTGATCCGCCAGCTCGGCTCCCCGTTTTACCCGTGGGTCGCTGCCCTCGGCCA